>CAJOQO010000236.1 GCA_905236545.1 uncultured Lachnospiraceae bacterium | reverse complement strand
CTTCTTTTTCGGGAGCAGGGCCGTTACAAGGCAGTTCGAGCTTACGCCGTTTGGTTATGTCTTTGCGCAGATCATGTATCTTGTGATTGCGAATTATCTGTGCCTGTATGATGTCGAGGATATGGCGATCGATTCTCTGATGGAGACGGGAGAAACCGGGTTCCTCCACATTGATCTCAGGATGCGCTATCTCGGGAGCAATGAGATTGCCCGCGGAATCTTTCCGGAGCTGGATGACCTGACGGTGGACCAGCCGCTGAAGAACAGCCCCCGCCTGTGGGAGGAGCTCGCGCCCCGCATCCAAAGCTTTCAGGAGGATGAGACACAGGACAAGTTCCTGTTCCGGGAGTCGGAACGGACTTATCTGATCGATATCAATTATCTGTTTTATAACGGGAAGAAGAGGGGCCTGCAGCTGGTTGTCCTCGATGATACCAGGAACCAGAAATACATCGAGCTGATCAGAAATTACAATACGGATCTGGAGCGTGAAGTCAGGGAAAAGACGGAAAACATCCTGAAGATGCATAACAATCTGATCCGCAGTATGGCAAAGCTTGTTGAGAGCCGGGACAATTCAACGGGCGGGCATATCATCCGGACGAGCGATGTCGTCGGCTTCCTGATGGAAGAGATCATGAAAGATGCGGAGTTTACAAGGGCAAACGGCATCACGGAAAAGTTCAGGGATGATCTTATCAAGTCGGCCCCCCTGCATGATATCGGAAAGATCGCGGTTGATGATGATATTCTCCGCAAACCGGGAAGGTTTACGGAAGAAGAGTTCGCGCAGATGAAGCTTCACGCCCCCGAGGGAGCGAAGGTGCTTCACTCGATCCTGAAGGACACGGAGGATGAACAGTTCAGGGTCGTTGCCGAGAATGTGGCTCATTATCATCATGAAAGGATGGACGGATCGGGGTATCCGGACGGACTGAAGGCGGACGAGATCCCGGTCGAAGCGCGCATCATGGCGGTTGCGGATGTCTATGATGCCCTGGTCAGCAAGCGGGTCTACAAGGACAGGATGTCCTTTGAGAAGGCGGACGGGATCATGATGGAGAGCATGGGAAAGCATTTTGACAAACGCCTGGAAAAGTATTATGTTGCCGCGCGTCCACGGATCGAGGCTTACTACAGGGAAAAGGAAAAAGAAGAGCAGGAGTGAACGGCGCGGCGAATCTCAATCAGGCGCTGCAGAATGCGGTCAATCCGGGCGTCCAGGGTGTGAATAGCAATAATCTGCCGTAACGATCCGGATGCATTGTATTTACATCAGCACTCATAAATGATATGTTTAATAATATTGGATCCGAGTATCGATAATGCTATGATTTATGAAAGGAGATCTTGTTATGGCACAGAATATCGTAGTGGGCATCTTTGAGGTGGAGAGTGAAGCGTATCAGGCACTGACTCAGCTGAAGCAGTATCCGGGGGATGAGAAGTCCTATGTATCCACAGCGGTACTGGTGAAGAAGGAGAATGGTGCGCTGCGCAGGCTCGACGGATTTGATACGGGTGCAAATACGACGGATGACATGGCAATCGGCGGCCTGGTCGGAGCACTGTTTGGAGTTCTGGGAGGCCCGATCGGCGTTTTGCTTGGCGGAAGCTATGGCGCGCTCATCGGTTCGGCTTTTGACACAGATGATGCCCTTACGAATGCCTCCCTGCTGGAACAGATATCCGGAAAACTCGAAAACGATGAGGTGGCGGTGATTGCCCTTGCGTATGAGGAAGATGAAGCAGTCCTGGATCAGAAGCTTAACGCATTCAAGACCGTGATTGCCCGCTTTGACGCGGCGGATGTCGCTGCAGAAGTGGAAGAGGCCGAGAAGATGGCGGATGAGATGGCACGTCAGGCCCGCAGGGAACTGCGCGATGAGAAGAAGGCGGCCCGCAAGGAAAAGAGGGCGGAGAAGAAGGCAAAGATGTCCGCCGACTGGGAAGGCTTCAAAGAGAAGTTCAGGAAGAAGGATAAAGCACAGGAGTAAAGCACAGGATAAAGCACAGGAGCATAGCTCCGTTTTGGCAAACAGGAGCCCCGGCACCGGGGAAGATCATGATGAAGAGTATCGAAGAGAGTAAAGAAGCTGCAAAAGCATATCGGAAAACGACATCACGAAGCAGTCTTGGGATCTGGAAGACAGAGACGAAACGGCCTGTAGTGGAAGAGCTTCTTCTGATGCAGGAGAAGACGAGGCTCAGGGAACTGATTCCGATCCGGCGGGAGCGTATGTCAGCGTCCCCGTTCAGCTTCTTCAGAGGATCCGCGATTCTTCAGGCGCATGATCTTTCCGGCTCGCCGGGCACCTGTTTTCGTGTACAGGCCAGCGGGGATGCGCATATTTCCAACTTCGGGATCTTTGCGTCGCCGGAGCGCCGTCTGGTCTTTGATATCAATGACTTCGATGAGACGCTTCCGGCTCCTTTTGAGGTGGACATAAAGCGCCTGACCGCGAGTATCGAGATCCTGGGAAGACAGCGGGGATTCGCAAAAGAACAGCGCTCCGAAGCCGTCCATGACGCGGCCGCCTTTTACCGGAAATCCATGGCAGAGTTTTCTGAGATGGGCAATCTGGAGGTCTGGTATAAACACCTGGACATTGAATCCTTTCTGCAGAAGAGCACACTTGTGTCAGAGAAAAAGCAGATCCGGGAGATCCGGGATACGATCCGTAAGTCGCTGTCGAAAACAAGTGAACGTGCCGTCAGAAAGCTGACGGAAACCGTGGACGGCAGGCTTCGGATCAAAAGCGATCCGCCGCTCATCGTACCGGCCCGCGACCTGACCAGGGAGCAGAAGATCGTCTTTGATTTCCATCATGATCTGAGAAAAGCGATCGATCTTTACAAGAAATCTCTTTCCGTAGACAGGCAGAACCTGATTGATCAGTATGAGCCGCTGGAGATGGCTCATAAGGTGGTCGGCGTTGGAAGCGTTGGCCGGCAGGCATGGATCCTGATCATGATGGGACGCGAAAACGGCGATCCGCTGGTGCTCCAGATTAAAGAAGCGGAGGCCTCCGTTCTTGAAACGTATTATGGCGCGAGCGTGTATGCAAAGAGCGGTCAGCGTGTGGTGGAGGGCCAGCGTTCCATTCAGACAGCCGGGGACATTCTTCTTGGCTGGGTCAGGCTGAAGATTCCGTCTGGAAGCATGAAAGACTATTATGTACGGCAGCTGTGGGATGCGAAAGGATCCATCGATATGGAGACCATATCGGCAGAGGGGTACCGTGGCATCTCGCTGGCATGTGCCTGGACACTGGCCCATGCCCATGCCAAAACCGGAGACAGGCATGCGATCGCGGCGTATCTCGGCAAGGGAGAAGCTTTTGAGAATGCGATGGTATCCTATTCCAGCGCATACGCAGATCAGAACGAGGCCGACTATGAGATGTTTCTGAAGATGCAGTAATTCACAGGTTGTTGAACTGTTACAAAGACCAATGCCATAGAGCGAGGATAAAAACTGGAGGTAGAGAATGAGAAAGAATTTTGCAGGAATCATGGGGAAGAAGTTCCTGTGCCTGGCCTTGTCTATGGCCATGGTCACGGGAAATGTTGCCCAGGCAGTCATCGCTGCCGACACTGAGGCAGTACAGGAGGCTGCTTCCGCGCCGCAGCTTACCTGTGAGACAGAGACCCTGAAGCTGCCGGACAACGGCAGGAGCATCAATGTGAAACTGTGCCTGACGCAGGAGGATGCCCTGATCCGGCAGAAGATCTTCAGAGGGGATATCACGCTCGGCGGCGTCTTCCGGGATATGATTGTGGACGACGTCAGAAATGACCATAAGACGATCCTTCTGGATCTGTGCGGCGTACCGGAGCTGGCCGGTGAGGAGACAGGCGCTCAGCTTCAGGGAACGGTGGAGTTTCCCGGCTTCCTGTTTGACTGTGATGAGAACGTAACAGCCAGCATTGACATTATTAAGGTAAAAGGGAAGGCGGAGGAAGCGAGGCCTTACTTCCAGCCGCACCTTGACGGCTTCCGTGCAGACAGAGAAAAAGCGGAGATGATCTTCGTGCTGTTGCCGGTACTGGGCGAGTTTGATGGGGACTTCAGCACGGAAGATATCAGCTTATGCCATGATCTGAG
Source organism: uncultured Lachnospiraceae bacterium (assembly GCA_905236545.1). Taxonomy (GTDB): domain Bacteria; phylum Bacillota; class Clostridia; order Lachnospirales; family Lachnospiraceae; genus Porcincola. The sequence goes on along the minus strand of CAJOQO010000236.1, from coordinate 1,109 downwards.
CGAAGCGAAGATCCGAAAGGGCAGAAAGACGGAAGGCGGCAGATATGAATTTATCGCCGAGGTTCCGCTTGAGGCAATGGATACCGAAGACGGTTATTCCTGCTTCGGGGGCATCATCCTGGATGAGAACAGCATGATCGGCCCTGACGGAAAGCTTTACGGGAAAAAGGTCTATGCCGCGGATAAGTTTTCGAAGGACGATGCCGGCAGGGATCTGTCCGAGAAAGATATCTCTACAATCAAGAATATCGTAGGCGGATATGGCAATACGACTGCCGGAACGATCGTGGGAGTTCTCAGCGGCGCCGGTACCGCGTTCAGCGTGGGATCTACCGTTCTGGGACTGGCCGGTTTCATACCCAATGATGCCTCCCGTCATAAGGAAATCATGATAGCGCTGCAGCAGATTCAGGAATCGCTCCATGATGTAGATGTGAAGTGCAGTTATATGAGCGGTGCGGTTGACGTAAACACACAGCTGCTCAAAGAAACGTTAAAAAAACTTGATAAACAGTATGTGGATAATTTCGATATTCAGCTCAAATCGCTCAGGAATCAAATGAATCTGCTTGAAGAATATCTCCAGGATGATGGTATCAGGAGTAGGATAGATGCGATTCTTTTGAAGCGCTGCGAGGAGTATCAGGTGCCGCATCCGAAGCCGGCGAATTATGATAAGCTTTTTGATCCGGCGTCTTCTGGCGGACGGGAGATCGACGAAGATGTGGTCGTGGATGATCCGGAATACTATGAAAAGGATTACGAAGTAGAACAGGGCGGATATGTGGAAGAAGCGATGTCCTTCGATGAGCTTATAGCGACAGGAGGACTGTTCGAGGAAGCCGGTGCGGATTCCGGATTGCCGGATGCTGTCAGCGCGGAAGAGGATACCGTGCAGAGCGAACAGGATGAAACTGCATTGGCCGGAGAGGAGACGGAAGAAGAATTCGCGGCAGCTGAGGAACAGCCGGAAGAGGAAGCGCCTGCGGCAGTCGAGGAGCAGCCGGTGGAGGAAGAACCCGCGGCAATCGAAGAGCAGCCGGAAGAGGAAGAGACTGCAGCAGCTGAGGAGGAAGAACCCGCAGCAATCGAAGAGCAGCCGGAAGAGG
>CAJOQO010000235.1 GCA_905236545.1 uncultured Lachnospiraceae bacterium | reverse complement strand
CCGGGAACAACAGGCTGCGAAGCAGCGACGGATGCGCGTCAGCGCAGACGGTTCACGGTCTGTGGGGAAGGGGCCGTGAATAGTAACAGTTATACAGGGGATGACAGTAATTGCAATATTACTTATGGAGATGACAGTAATTGCAATATTACCATTTTGAAGAGGAAGAACGGATATGGATGAGCGTCAGGATGGCAGAAAGCCTGAAAACAGAACGAAGGAAGGATCCGATCCTTTCATGGAGCAAACCAGGCGGGAAGGGACGCGCCCGTCTGACCTTGATGAAGAGGCGTTGCGCCGCCGGGAGGCAGTAAGACAGAGGCGCCGGGAAGAGCGGATGCGCGCTTTGCGTATGCAGCGGGCGATCTTTTTTGGCGTGATAGCGCTGCTGGTGGTCGTTGTCATTGTCGTGGCTGTCAGCTGCTCACGGAAAAAAGGCAGTTCCGACAAGGACTGGGCTGACGCAGCCACCCAAAAGGCATCAGACTCCTCCGGGTCTGCAGACGCTGCCGCTGAGGGCGGGGAAGACGCAAAGGACAGTTCCGGCGGGGAAGAGGATTCCACCGGTCAGGCCGGCGAACCGGTGAAGGCGGATGGATCGCAGACAGAGGTTATCGCACAGGCACAGCTGCTGGCGGCCGGGTATGATTATGATGGAGCAATCGCACTCCTGGAAGGCATCGGCAGCCAGGATTCTTCGGTACAGGATGCCATCGCGGAATACAAAGACCAGAAAGCCCTGTGCGTGCCGGTGGATGTGACCAGGGTTCCGCATGTGTTCTTCCATTCCCTGATCAATGATGACCGGGCGTTCAAAGGAGATCTGATCGGCGATGACCGGGTGCGGCAGAACAATGCCGCCATGACCACTGTCGCAGAATTCGACGCCATGATCCAGGATATGTACGATGCCGGTTATGTCATGGTCGGCCTGGATGATATGTGCATTAAGACCACGGATGACAGCGGCGTTGTTCATATCGCAAAGAATGACGCGCTGCTGCTGCCTCCGGAGAAAAAGGCTTTCGTCCTGTCCATTGATGATCTGAGCTATTACCATTCTTACGGGATCGGGACGCAGGGCTATGCGACCCGCATGCTGGTGGATGAGAATGGCAAACCGAAGTGTGAGTATACGAATGAGGAAGGCGTGACCACCATCGGTGACTATGATGTGGTGCCCCGGATCGATACCTTCATCGAACAGCATCCTGATTTTTCATACCGGGGGGCAAGAGGAACTGTGGCCATGACCGGGTACAATGGTGTATTCGGATACCGGACCAACAACTATTACAAGGATATCAATGATCCGCATCTGGATCCTGATCAGATCCTGTGGCTGAAGGAGCATCCTGATTTTAACTGGGATGAGGACTGTGCCAACGCGAAGGCCGTGGCGGACGCGATGAAGGCGGAAGGCTGGACGTTTGCGAGCCATACTTACGGGCACCTGAACGCGGAGGGCGCGGATCTGGCTCATCTGCAGGCAGACCATGAACGGTGGGTCACAGTCAATGAGCCGATCCTTGGAAAAGTAGATAAGATCATCTTTGCTTTCGGCGCGGACATCGGCGGTGTGGGAGACTACACAGCAAATAATGCGAAGTTTCAGTATTTCAAGGGCCAGGGGATGAACATCTTCTGTAATGTGGACGGCAATATCGGCTGGACGGAATTCGGAGATCTTTACATGCGGACCGGCCGTGTTGCGCTGGACGGCTTTACGATGTATCAGGCTATGATGGAGGATGCACCGGTGCATTCGCTCTACGCCAGCGACTATGATTTGCTGGGGATCAGCGGGGTTTCGGAGTTCTTCAATAAGCTTCGGCCTACGCCGATCAACAGTGAGTGACCGGGTGATGATCTGACATGTTTTAAAGAAGCCCCGGCGGGGCTTCTTTTTTGGTACAGTTCGCTGGCTGTTTTCCTAAGCCAATTCGATACAGATCCTTCGTCCGAGGAGTTTGTCAAGCTGGAGGTGACCCATTTTATGATCAAGAGGACAATGAAAGAAAAAAATGCAGTGCCGGCCGGGAGATGTGTTTTCCTGTGTCTGTGGATGGTTTTGTTTTTGCTTTCCGGTTCTCACGGTGCAGCCGGCAGGGAAACCGAATCCGCTGCCGCCTGGTCCGCTGATGAAACTGCCGCCGCCGGGCCTGATGCTGCCGATCCAACGGATCCGACATCCGCTGCCGGAACAGCAGATACCACGGTCGATTTTGTTCTGGTACTGGACAGCTCCGGAACGATGGCAAGGTCTGACCCGAAGGGACTTACCGTGGAAGCCGCGAATATGTTCATCGACATGCTCCCGAATAAGAATGCGCGTGTTGCTGTGGTTGAGTTTGGATCCGATTATGGCAAAAATGCGTTTTCTGAGGATAAGTATTCGAAATACGTCAGCGTGCCTTTTCCGCTTTCCGATATTACTTCGATCGAGCAGAAGGAAGCCTGCAAAGAGGTGATCAGACAGACAAGGCAGGACGGCGACTACACACCGCTTGGCTAT
>CAJOQO010000234.1 GCA_905236545.1 uncultured Lachnospiraceae bacterium | reverse complement strand
CCGGACGCCGATCGCTGTCGGCAAAGAGCTCAGCCGGAGTGGGCTACAAAGCTTCTCATTCATTCCCTCCGAGCCAGCAGCCACGCCAGGACATGGACAGCCTGCTGGAAGTCGCCCGTGCGGATCCGCTCTTCGATCTGATCCGCCGAAAGCTTCAGGACATTCAGGCGTTCTGTTTCATCAAGATGCTGCTCCCCCGTTTTCCTGCAATTGCGAGCCATAAAGAGCCAGGCATAATTGTCGCAGATGGTGGCGTTTGACGGAATCGTCAGAAGATGCGTCCATTCCGATGACTCGTAGCCGGTTTCCTCCCGCAGCTCCCTCCTGGCACATTCCAGCGCATCCTCTTCCCGGCGATTCTCCCCGGCGCTTCTACTGTCCGCGGACTCGATCCCGCCTGCGGGAAACTCTGTCGTCACTTCCTTGATTCCCTGGCGGAACTGACGGACACAGATATATTGCCCATCCTCATCAGATGCCACGATCACGGCATAGTCCTTCTTACTGTAGGTGTAAAAGGGAGCGTATACCTTCCCGTCAGGATAGCGGTATGCCGATTGCCTGAAATCGATCCACTCATCCCGTACGATCGATTCCGTGTTGATCTCTTCCCAGATCAGTTCCCTGTCGTCCATATTCCTCCCTGCATCTCTCCGGCCGCAGACATCCATTCCTCCGCCTGTCATGATGCCGGGGTCAGAAGGTACTTTTGCCCCCGGCCAGGAGGTACGGATCGCTCCGTTGCTTCCTGTCATACATGCCGGACCACCTCAAAACGCTCCATCCGGTATCTCTCGCTCTCACGGATCCCGCCCTTCTGAAGGGCTATGGACACCTGCTGCCGCGGCGTGTCAACCCCTTCCAGATCCGGCAGAAGCAGCCCCCGTCTGTGACCGCAGGTGACGATCACGCCGTATCGCTTCACATCGAGTTCATCCTCCGATGCAATCCCTTCCGGTTTCCCCATTACATCTACATTGATCTCCAGCCATTTCAGCTCGTCCCTGGTGACCGGATCAAACCGGGGATCCCGGGTGGCTGCGCTGACCGCATTCCGGATGATCTCCTCCGCGAGGCTCCCGCATACCGGCTCGATCGTTCCGATACAGCCGCGCAGCTTCCCGTGCTTATGAATGGAGACAAACGCGCCTGCTCTCGTTTTGCGCAGCTCTTCCGGAAGATGCTCCGGAACCGGCAGCATACGCCCCTCAAGGAGATAGGTTTCCAGAGAGCGCCGGGCAAGCTTTACATACGGATCCGCAGCCTCCCTCTTCCGTGAAAGCCGCTCCTCCAGGTCTGAAAGATGCTGTTCAAGAAAATGCCTGCTCTCATCCTTCCCTTCCGGGAAAAAGGTACAGATTCCGTAGCCGACGCCGGTAACATCCTGGTGGGAGAGCGCCTGGGAACGCACACTCATCCCATCCAGGGTGCCTGCCATGATCACAAAGGAACGATGCCCGCATTCCGCCGCCTTCTCGCAGAATACCTCGTCATAGTCCAGCAGTTTTCCAAAGTCGCCCCTGCCGCAGTCCTCCATGATCCTCCGGTCATACGCAGGGCCCTCCGGCGCGTATCCGTACGGCCCGTATGACTGCAGCTTATGGGAAAGATCTCCGCTGGCCACGAAGACCACATCTCTTCCCAGCGCGTCCACTGCCGACCGGATCAGCATGCCAAACCGATAATGCTCTGTCAGCGGCAGACCGGACAGGCCGATCCGGACGATCCTTCCGGCAGGGCAGCGTTTCCGGATAAACCAGAGGGGAACCATGACGCCGTGATCCAGCCTGGCATCCCGCTCTCCCCTCACGCCCGCGGGGAAATGCTCCTTCGCTGCCTCAAGGCAGATCCGCTCCGCCAGTTCCTCATCATATTCCTCCCCGAACCTCACCTGAGGCGCCCGGAACTGAGCGAAAGAACCCTTCGCCCTGCTGCCCGGGGAAATATGAAAATAGTCTGCGTACAGAACCGTATGCGGGCTTGAGATCAGAATCGTATCCGGATTCAGGGCGGCAATCTCATCCGCCACCTGCTCATAGGACCGGATGGTTTCAGCGATCTTTGTCTCACTCCCCCGTCCGATCTCAGGAACGATCATCGGCGGGTGAGGAACCATGAATGCTGCCAGTACAGACATGTCTGCATCCTTTCTTTTGTGATTCTTCAGCACCCTCTGGAATTGCTCAAGATCCAGTCAGATAAGCTTGCTAATCTGACGGATCTGAGCAATGGGGGGCTGAATCGTTCCCTTCTTTCCAGCAATGATTCAGAAACATAGTAACACACCGGTCAGCCGGCTGCGGATGGTTTCACGCTTCCGTCAGCAGTTTCCGGTATACACATATTCCAGATATTCCCGGGCAGTCTGTGCCAGATGACGGATCAGGCCGACCTCTGTCGCCGGACGGTCCTGCATATGGAAGCGGGGAAAGAAGCGGGAAATATGGAGCGGAATCTCCCGGCCGCTCTTTCCCCCGTGCACATTTTTCAAAGACGCGATCCAGCCGCACATCCGACGCATCTCCTCCTCCGAGTCATTTTCTCCGGGAATGATCAGCGTCGTCAGCTCAATATGGCAGACCTGAACAGACCGGGAGATGAATTCCATTACCATCCTCCTGCTTCCTTTCAGCACATCCGTATAGTAATGATCCGTGAAGCCCTTCAGGTCGATATTCATGGCATCCACATACGGCGCCAGCTCTTCCAGAACCGGCAGGGCAGCCGTCCCGTTCGTAACAAGAACCGTCTTCATGCCGGCTTCTCCTGCCAGTCTTGCCGTATCCCGCACGAACTCATAGCCGATCAGCGGCTCATTGTAGGTAAATGCAATGCCGATGTTTCCCCTGCTCCGACAGCCGGCCGCAAGCTTCGCCAGCTCTTTTGGCGTGATCAGCTCCGCCCTTTTCGCAAGCTTCATGGCCTCCGCCGACCAGGAGATCTCATGGTTCTGGCAGAAGGGACAGCGAAGATTGCATCCATAGCTGCCCGCGGAAAGGATCAGGCTGCCCGGATAAAACCGGCGCAGCGGCTTCTTCTCGATCGGATCAAGCGCCAGCGAAGTGATCCTCCCATAATTGCCCGCCGTGACTCGGCCGTCCCGGCAGATTCGCGCCCCGCAGAATCCGGCCGCGCCTTCCGGTATCTCACAGTGCCTGAAGCACACACCACACCTGGCCATATACACGCTCCTCCCTGCAGCCGCTTTTGACTGCAGATGCCCGACTTACTGGCGTCCTGTGGGACGTCATAGGCTGTCTCCCTGCAGCCGCTTTTTCTCCGGATCAGATCCTGTATCCGTTTTGCGTGAGGATATGCTGCAGCGCATGGTTAATCGCAAGCTGCACATCCGTCAGATCCTGCTCCCTGCATTCTGCCGTGACCAGAAGGGTCATGGATCCGGCCTCCAGCGCGGAGATCCCGCAGTATACCGGACCATACAGGATGCGGCTGTCCTCTTCCCCGATCTTTGGCAGCTCTGTTTTCAGCAGTTCCTCGATCTCCTCGATGGGATTGTCGGAGGAAATCGTAAACGAACAGGTGCAGCGGGAATTCATCGTTGTCATGTTGGTGGTCATATCGATATCACGGTTGCTGAGCGTCACGATATTGCCGTCACTGGTCTGAATCCGGATAAAACGAAGGCCGATCTCCCGTACCTCACCATGATAGACCTTTGAACCGTTCCCAAGCTTTACAATATCTCCGACATGGACGGTTCCCTCAAAGACCATGGTCAGTCCGGCGATGATATCCGAGACAAAATGCTGTGCGCCCAGAGACACCGCGATGCCCAGGGTTCCGACCGCCGTCAGGATCGCCGCCATACTGATCCCGATATCGGTCAGGGCGATGATCACAAAAGCGAACAGCGCCACATACAGAATAAGGCTCCGGATCAGCCTGCAGATCGTCTTCCCCTTCGCGCCCACGAAGGTGGAGACTGCCGTCAGGATCAGGCGTGACACGATCACCGCAAAAACGATCTGCCCAAGAAGGATCAGGATGCCGGCGATCGCGAACAGATTCAGTCCTTTCTCCCAGTTCCCGGAAGTAAGATAGTAGTATACAGAATTGCGGGAAATGGCGGTATGGAAGTCCGCGATCGGAATCTGCTGTATCAGGTACAGAGCGATGATGACCTCCATCGTGATCAGACCGGTCTTTTCCGGCCGGATCGAGGTAAAGTAAGCAGCGGCTCCTTTCCATCGCTTCTGTGTTTCATTCCTCCACCGGCCCTCTCTTCTGTACTTCTCATAGAATGCATCGGTATAGGGACCGATTACGAGCCACGCAAGAAGAATGTAGATCCCGAGAAACATCACGGCTCCGGCCAGGGAGGAGGACATCATTCCGGCGAACAGGGAAGCCTTCGGGGCAGCGTAAACAGCGATCAGAGTCCCGCTGTCCTGCGCGTCGTTCCCCGTCTTGCCGGCAGCCAGCTCCTGTGATGTGACAAACATGGCTCTGTCATCCATGTTCCCATCCGTAATGACACCGCCCTGCAGCTGGCTTTCGCTTAAGCCAAGCGCGGAGACTTTCCTGTGAACCAGACTCTTCTCACTGGACGAGAGGATCTCGCCGGTTTCCGGGCTGACGATGCACAGGATGACATCGTCACCTGCCAGATTCCTGAGGACATAGTCCGTAATATCGAAGAATCCGATATTCCACGTATCCGGATCCACACAGAGAATCATAGCCCCATACCGGGACGGATCCGAATCGTCCCGGATCCGCACTCCGATCCTGACCTCGCTCTGCCCTGTTGTCTCGTCGGCCTTCTTGCTGAGAACGACAGAAGGAACTCCTTTCAGGATCCGTCTGAAATCATATGTCGCAGACTCCGGATTCTTTCCCAGCGACAGACCGATGTATTCCCCGCTGCTTACGGTTTCATCACCGTTTGCGTCGTACAGCGTAATGGAAGAAGCCGAGATACTGTCCGCAAGCGTCTTCAGAACGGATTGCTCCCGCAGCTGCGGATATTTGTCCATCGCTTCCGCGATGTGGGTTCCATAGTCCAGGTAAATGTCCGAGAATCGATCCATATTCTGTTTGATCCGCTCAGCGTACAGGTCAAAGCTCTCTTCGAGCATCCTCAGCCTTTCCCTGCCTCTTGCCGTATCGTCGTACAGACCGTTGAGCGAATAGATCAGCATGCCGCTCAGAAAGATGAGAATGACGCCGATCACACCGCACAGCGATACAAACCGGCGGACATTGGAGGGACGGTACCGCGTCTCCTCCGCAGCGCTCAGGTCATTGTGCTTAATATAACCGTACAGGCAGAAGCCGGAGACAAGCAGGGCCGCAACGAAAAGGATCAGGGCGGTAAACATATAAGTGCCCTGGCTGAGCGCCTTCACGTACAGGTTTGGCTGAATCGAAAGAAGGATCAGATAGCCGTTTATCGCAGGGACATCACACTTGATATAGCGGAAGCCGGCCCCTTCCAGGGATATGGTTCCGGACTTATAAGAGAGCGCTTTCTGTTCCTTTCCGGCTGACACCTCCGTCTCTTCAATGGACAGATCCTGCATCTGTGTAATGCTGAATATCTCTTCCAGATCAGTAAAAATATCGTTGCTGTAAAGAACCCTTCTCTCTCCTTCGGCAGAGGGATCCTTCACGGCGCACAGCGCGTAAACATCATATGCAGTCTCCGTCTTACGCAGAATCCCCGGAATATCAATCGTCTGCTCCACCTCCTGCGGGATACTGGTATTCTCCTTCCATTCCACACAGTAATAAGGACCGCTGATCCTGCTGTAAACCACAAGCGTATCCTTATTCTCCGGAGACGCAAAGAGGCCATCCCGGCCTTTGATCAGGTCCGCGGTAAGGCCAAGCCTGCGGTCGATTCCTTCCGGCGCCGTGATCTCATCTCCCTGCACCCTGATCACTGCACCATTCGAATACAGGGCGACCGCCTGATCGCCCTTCTGTTCAACAACACTGCGCAGCGCAAACGCGGAAAGCAGGGTATCCACCTTGTACCGCTCCTCGATGCGCTGCTCCATGATCCTCCAGCGGGACTCGATTTCCTCCAGCGCCGACGCAACCACATCCAGCTTCAGCGTTTCATCCCCGGCATGGTTTCTGACCAGTGTCGCATGATTCTGCATCATGATGACCCATCCGAACACGATCACAAGCAGTACCGCCAGAACGGTTGTCAGGACAATCCTTTTTACGCTGATTCCCATAGATATCGTTTCTCCTTCTGCGCAGGATGCTTTCCTGATTCTGTCAGCGTTTCCCTAAGCCTCAGGGTTCGCTCCGTAATAGTCTACACACAGCATCGTCGTATCGTCAAACTGGGGCGCGCTGCCCACAAAAGCGTCCATCGACTGTTTGACATGCTCCAGTACCTCCTGGGGAGACGCTTCCCGCACTTCATTCACGGCTGCGAGCGTCCTCTCGATTCCAAACATCTGCCCCTGCGCGTTCGTCGCTTCCGGCAGCCCGTCCGTATACAGGAACAGACGCGATCCTGCCTCCATCTGCAGCTGGTATTCCCTGTATTGGTATCCGGAGAGCCCTCCTACCACAAACCCGTGCCTGTCCTTCAGGAGCTCAAACGCTCCTCCCGGCTTCTTCAGGATCGGATATTCATGCCCCGCATTGGCTGCCGTCAGCAGGCCGGTCTGAAGATCCAGAACCCCGAGCCATACGGTTACGAACATTTCCTCTACCGGATTCCTGCAGATCTGGTCATTCACCTGCTCCAGAACCTCCGCCGGACTGTTATGGATCATGGCAAAGTTCTGCACCATGATCTTAGACATCATCATGAACAATGCGGCGGGGATCCCTTTCCCGGAAACGTCTGCCATGACGATCCACAGCCTGCTCCCGTCCGCCATGAAATAGTCATAGAAATCACCGCCTACTTCCTTGGCCGGATCCATACTGGCATACAGGTCGATCTCCTTCACTCCGGGGAAAGGCGGGAAGATGCACGGAAGCATATCCTTCTGGATCCGTGCCGCAAGGCTCAGCTCCGTCCCGATGCGTTCCTTTTCCGCGGTAATGGCAGCATTCTCCCGGATATAATCCATAAGCTTTGCATCCATTCGCTCAAAGGATCTGGCCAGAACGTCAATCTCATCCCCGGTATGTACGTCCACCCGGATCGGTTCCCCCCCGTCCTTCTGCAGATTGTTTACCAGGCCGTCCGCAGACTGGGTCAGCGTAACAATCGGATTGATGATCTGCTTTCTCACCACATAATGATAAACCATGATGGAAGCCAGCATGATCAGGAAGATGGCGATACCGATATTGCCGATGAGTTTCATAAAAGCGATTCTGATCTTACTGACGGAAATGTCGATCGCAGCCACCGCGCGGATCTCTTCGTCCTCGTTTAAAACCGGACAGAGCGCTGTTCCGAACCGTTCCCCGTTTATGGTATCCATAAAGAAATCCCTGTCCACATCCCCCCGCATCACAGCGACGATGTGCTCCTTTTCCTTACCGGAATAGGGAACATGCTCAAACGGATCCGTAAACCCGTCTTCGGCAATCTCCGAATCCCACACATAGACCAGATCGTTCTCCGTGGGAATCACTACATAAGCGAACTGGATATCCACACAGATGTTTCCAAAGCCAAGCACAAAGGAGTCGATATTGTACCATGCTTCGAACGCATTTTTTACATCTTCCCTCAGATCGGAAGTAAGCTTCCTGTATTCTTCCTCCTCCATTGAGCCGTCATGGGTGATGGTGTAGTCCCTGAGGGCTTTCTGTACCTCACGGATCTCCTGTTTATGTTCGATGACTCCATCTATGTCAATTCCTGCGATCTGAAAACAAAGCATATTGACATAGGATTCGGCGGCAGCCTTGTAGACCTTTATATTCTCCCTGTACAGCTGTATTCCTCCCGCAAGTCCTGTACCGAGAAACAGTATGAAGCCCAGAACGGCAAGCCGTATGATGTTTTTTCTGCTGAGTGAACCCCTTTTCTTAGGCATATCGCACCTCGATCCTGTCCTGACTCTGTGATGCCGGGAACAAAGGAACCTTTTGCGCCCGGCATCATCATGCTCCCTTCCCGTCGGAATCTGTATCCCATCCCGCATCGGTGAAAATGCTTCCCGCTTTTCAGACACCCGCGTCAACCGTCAGCAGACTGCCTTCCTTTGTTTTCTTCACACGGATCTGCTGCGGAATGTTTTCAATCAGCTCTTCCCGGTGGCTGATGACGCCCACCAGCTTGTTCGCCCTGGAAAGATTCAGCAGAACCTCCATCGCGCTGTCGATCGATCTGCGGTCCAGCGTGCCGAATCCTTCGTCGACAAAGAGCGCGTCCATCTGCACCCCTCCAAGGCTGGAGGATACCGTGTCAGACAGTCCCAGCGCCAGACTGAGGGATGCCTTGAAGCTCTCTCCTCCGGACAGATTCCCGACAGGCCTCCTGCGTCCGGTAGAATGATCCTGAACCTCAAGGTCAAGAAAGGTATTGCTCTTCTTTCCGGGAGCGTCCTCCTGCCGGCACAGTTCATACTGCCCGTCGCTCATGGGAAGAAGCCTTCTGTTCGCGGCCGCGATGATCCCGTCAAACCCGCTTGCCTGGATATACTGCTCCAGCGTGATCTTCCCGTTTCCGGTCGTTCCCCTGACAAGATTGTACAGCCTGCTGCTGATCTGATTCTCTCTGCGCGCCTTCTCCAGAGCGCCTGTCTGTGACGCGATCTTCTCCTGTTTATCCCTGTTTCCCATCAGTCTGTTCCGGATCGCGAGAAATGCCTCCCGTTTCCCGGCCGTTTCCTGCTGCCTGGAAGCGCATTGCTCCTTCAGGGACTCCACATCCATGAGCACCTTCCCCGCCGCATCCTTTTCTGCCTGCTCCAGCTCTGAACGATTGGTCGCCACAGCCTGCCGGTACTCGTTGATCTCCTCGTCAGACGCGGCGATCCTGCTTTCCGGGAGTACATATTCCAGAAGCTCCGCGGCAGACCCGAACCCGCTGCCGGCCAGCGCCTCCTCCAGCTTCTTCTTTCTCTCCTTCTCCTCCAGCGCTTCCCTTTCGAGCCTGCTCTCCATCGTCTCCAGCGCGGAGCGCGCTGACGCCAGCGCTTCATCCGCCTCTTTTCTGCCAAGCTCCGCCTGCTCGATGCTCTGAAGGATGCGGTTCCTTCTCTCCCTTGCCCGGGCCTGCCCGATCGCGGCCTGTTCCCAGTTTTCGAAGCTCAGGCCGGACAGCGTTTCCAGCACGGCCTCTTTTCCGGCGATATCCCTTTCCGTATCCTGCCTTCTTTTTTCATGCGCCGCCCTCTCCTGGATCAGATCCCCGGTCTCCTTCCCCTGCGCCTTTTCCAGCGCAAGCTCCGCTTCCGCAAGCTCCTGGTTCTCCTTCCCCAGTCTATCCAGACGCCGTGTATTCTCCGCGAGCCTCCGGCGTACAAGCTCCGACGCCTCTCTCATCTTCGCAGACAGAGCGTCCGGCGTATCCCATCCGTTTTCCGCCCCGGCGCCTTCCGGGCCGTCCTGCGGCATGCGCGCCGTTTTTCCGTCCTGGGCAAAACCGTCTGCCCCTCCCGCAAAGGTGCGCCTCAGGCAGTCCGTTATTCCGTCTTTGAGATGTTCTTCCATCTGCATGAGCGCCGACCTGGCAGATTCCGCCGCCGTATTCGCTTCGCTTTTCTCTTCCCGGAGCCGCTCCTCCTTTTTTTTCAGCTTCCTGAATGCCTCTTCCGTGATCGCCGTATCCGGCATCGAGGCAGGCGCGGGATGGTGCACAGACCCGCAGACCGGGCATTGCTCCCCTTCTTTCAGAGCCGCGGCCAGGATGCCTGCCCGGCAATGATCCAGGATCCTTTCCGCCTCCAGCCTTTCCAGGGCTGCCGTATCGTATGCATCCTGCGCCTTCAGATAGAGCTTCTGCTTCGATGCAAGATCCCTCTTCTTCTTCTCCCATTCAGGAATCGCGCGGTCAGTCAATGCCGCAAGATCGGCCTGCAGCTCCTGATCCTTTTCTCCCAGTGCCTTCGCCTCTGTCAGCCTTTCCGGAGTGTCCTTCCGTTTCCTGACAGTCTCTTTCAGGGTGGCGATCCTGTCCTTCAGAGATGCCTCCCTTTCCTCCAGCCTCTGTCCTTCTTCCGCGAAATGCTCCCGCGCCGCCTTCAGCTGCCCGATCTCTCTTTTCAGCCTGTCCCGCTGCTGATAGCCTGCTTCTTCCTCCCCGATCCTGTCGATCTTTTTCTGAAGCTCGTCAGCCAGGGCTGCTTCCTTCCCTGCCTCCTCCGACAGGGCAGCCGCCTTCTGGGCTGCCGCGGCCGCTTCCCGGACCATCGTTTTCTTTTCCGCGATCCGCCTTTCGCTGTCCCTGACGGATTCCTCCTTTTCCTTCCAGGAAACATACACAGGGTTCAGCTGTCTCGTTGCCAGCTTCTGTCTGGACAAAAGACGGACCTTCTCCTCCATCTCTTCCCGCTTTTCCTCCAGCGCCTTCCGGGCTTCCCGCAGCGCCTGCAGGCGGTTCACGGAACGATTGTTCATCTCCGCGACAGCCAGAGCGTCCCTGCATCTGTCATAGTTTTCTTCCGCCCTTTTCAGATCCTCTCCGGCCTTCTCCATCGCGAGACTGTCCGAAGTGATCAGGGACTTCGTGATCTCCAGGATCTCCTCCAGATTCCACGCGCTCGAGGATCTCCCCGCCCTCTCCTGCAGCTCCAGGAGCGTTCCGGCCAGCGGATCTCCCTCTTCGGCCGAGACATCACCGAAGTACTGCACGATGCTGTCCTCTATGCGGGCCTTCCGCCTCCAGCTCGCATCCATCCGGTCCTTCAGCCTGTATTCGATGTTATTATACCCGCCCGTCTGAAAGATTGTCCGCAGGATCTTTGTCCTGTCATCCGTCTTCGCATTCAGCAGATCCCAGAACTCTCCCTGGGCGATCATGGCGATCTGCTTAAACTGTTTTTCATCGATGCATAAAAGACGCTTCACCGCCTCATTCACCGATGTGATTCCTTCGATCGTCTCCCCGCCTTCCGCATACAGAACCGCCCTTCCTTTGATCTGGGTCACCCCGGTTCCTTTTCGTTTCTTCCTTTCATATTCCGGCTGTCTCCAGACATGGTAGCTCCGGCCCTGGTGGGAGAAAAAGAAGTCAACATAGCTTTCAGCGGATTCCGCGGCGTATTCGCTCCGCAGATTCTTCGTATCTCTGTAGGTCCCGCTGGTTGTTCCATAGAGAGCGAAACAGATCGCATCAAAAAGGATCGTCTTTCCCGCGCCGGTATCCCCGGCGATCAGGAACAGCCCTCTGTCCTCAAACCCCGTGAAGTCAATCGCAGGCATCTCTCCCGCGTAGGGACCAAATGCGCTTATGACCAGTTTAATCGGCTTCATGCAGCACCCCTGTCTCTCTCGCCACACACCTCATGAGATCCATTTCCTCATCGCTGATCCCGCAGCCGTATATCTGCCGGTAAAAATCAGCAATCAGGTCTTCAAATGACCTGTTCTGCGCGATCCTGGAGATGTCAACCTGTTCGATCGCCCTGGTGTGGGAATTGTCATAGTCGATCTTCACCGTGTATGGATACACCTGCCGGAAGATGCCCATCACGTCAGTCGTCATCTCCTCGTCCGTCAGTGTCGCGTAGATGAAATCCTCCGGGTCAGTCACGTTGTTCCGGTCCAGCAGCTCCCGGAGCCCTCCCCTGAGGTGCCTCAGGTTCCTCCTGGGTCTGGCCGGAATCAGTTCGATCCCGATCTCCCCGTTTTTCTCTGCCGTAATCAGGGGAAATGATTTTTCATTGTCCGCTTCACTCAGGGAATACTTAAGCGGCGATCCGGCGTACCGGATCTCTCTGCGGCCGACCTGCTGGGGAGAATGGATGTGTCCGAGCGCTGCATAGGCAAACCCGTCGAAGCAGGCATATCCGATCTTCTCCACCGTACCGACGCTCTGTGTGCCGAGGCCCTCCGATCCTCCCAGCGCAGGATCCTCCCCCCTCCCCGCGACGAACTGATGGGCCACGATGATGTTGCATTTCCCCCGGTCGATCTTCGCGTCTTCCAGGATGACCGAGACCGCATCCTCATAGGTTTTGATCTCTGCCCCGGGGAAAAAGCGCTTCACCTGGGACGCCTTCACAAACGGAAGAAGGCAGATATTGACTTCCGTCCCGCTCTCTTCCTCTTTTATTATATGCTGCTCAAGGTGTCCGTCAAAGACAGCGCAGATATAGATCTGGTTTTTTTCGAACAGCCTGCTGCCATAGTTCAGCCTGTCATCGGAATCATGGTTCCCGCTGATCATAAAGGTCTTTACCTTCCTTGAGGCAAGACTGCTGAGAAAGGAATCCAGCAGTCTGGTAGCAGCCTCGCTCGGTACCGCTTTGTCATAGACATCTCCGGCAATCAGTACCGCGTCCACGTTCCGCTCGTCGATCAGCGCAAGGATCTGATCCAGGATAAACGCCTGGTCATCGATCAGATCATACTCCGCCAGCGCTTTTCCCAGATGCAGATCAGCCAGATGCAGGATCTTCATTCTGTCTTCCCCTTTCATCTCTCTTTGTTTCAATGTTACGATTCACAGCCCATTCCCCACAGACCGTGAATCGTAACGTTTCAATCATACAATAGGAGCGGAAGAACTTCCAGATTATTACGGTAACAATTGGTTGCTTTTCTGTTTCTGGGTTCACCCTGATCACCCATATGCCCCGGCCTGCGGATGGCTTCCCCATCGCAAACCTGTAGCCCACTCCGGCTGAGCTCTTTGCCGACTACGATCGGCGTCCGGGGTATTCAGCGGACGATTCCTTCATACCCCGGACGCCTGATCTCCGTAGGGCAAAGATCTCAGCGTCGTTCCT
>CAJOQO010000233.1 GCA_905236545.1 uncultured Lachnospiraceae bacterium | reverse complement strand
GGAAAGCACCGTCCTGGCAAAAACAACTATAGCAGATATCACGATCATATTCCTGAATAAAATCTCTCAGTTTCCCCTCATCCTGGACAAACAGATCATCTGCTCCGATATTCCGTGCGATCTGATCGAACGGCACTTCATCACATAGCATTCTATGATCCGGCAGTTCCTTATAGTTACATTGTTTCCGCCACACCCCTACGGGTATTACTACAGTAATCCCCGCAACTTCTGTTTCCCGGAGTTTCCTGCAGATAATCCGCAAGGTCGCCCCGGAAAAGATCGCTTCGTCTATGAGGGCAATCCTTTTCCCGCGCAGATCCGGCCTGGCATCATCAATTTGAATCTGTGACGCAATCGATGTTTCTCTTGTACGGAGATCCTCCATAAAAAAAGTCCGGATCCCGTTTTTCTTCAGTTTATGGAGGATCTTTTTCCCTGAGGCAGCCGAGAATCCATCTGCATATGCGATTCCGGTATCCGGAACCGGTATGATATAATCGATCAGGTCAAGCACCTTTTCAGGAACGGAGGATGCCATCAGACGTCCTGCCTCATACCTCAGATCATACACACTCCTTTTCCCGATGGTTTGCTGTGCAGGGTATTTATAAAACAGCCGGAATGCACAATGAGACATCTTCCATTTTTCAATTGCGTTTAAGGATGCATTTTCCGCAGCAGAAGGATGATAAAGTTCCTTATTCTCTGCGTCTATCGATTCAATTGCCTGGTTTATCATCTCTAAAGAGAGACCTTTTTCAAGAAAGTATTCGATATAGTTCCGATTAATCCGTTTCGCAGCTCCAAGCATATATGCAGTTGAGTATCCCCAATCATTCTGCATTTTAACAGGCTCAATCACCTTTTCAATCACTGACAGCATTTCTCCCAGTCTGTAGGTTTCCCCGTAGATGGAGTTCAGGTAACCGGCCATCAGCTCTGAAGGCAGATTTCCCGGTTTTCTCCCGATCCCCAGCAATGATCCATCGACGATCCCATCCCGCCTGCAGGACTCCAGTGCGTTGACGAAACTCTGTGCCAGCGAATATCCCATAAGCATATTATTATGAGGATGAAATGCTATTTTTACAGCAGGCGGAAGATACTCAATCAGTACTTTGGTTCTTTCCAGAAGCTCCTCCTGGTTCATGCAGCCAAAGGTATCAACAATTGTTACAGCATACGGTTTTGCTTTTTCCAGTTTCACCACTGTTTCCCGCAATTGATCAAGGGTATATCCTGCGGTATTCACCATGTTAAAGAATACCTTGTATCCCTGGTCTTCCGCAGTTTCCGCGAAGCTGACTGCTGCTGACAGATCTTTTCTGTAAAAAGCGATACGTATATACTTTATCTTCCCGTTTGAAGGAGACAGTTTCTTCGAATCATATCGGTCCGGCCTCACCATCAGAGCCAGATTCGCGGTTTCTGAAAGGGGACCCAGCACTCTTTCCGCATCACCAATCTCAGAAAAATTGGTTGATCCCTTTTCATAGATTACATCATTCAAAAATCCCGCTTCAACATAATCAACCTTTGCATCCGATAGTTTTCTTATCAGATAAGATATTTCCGATTCTCCAAACTGCCAGTGATTAATATATCCACCATCGCGGAGTGAACAATCCAATAACTGTATCATCCTGATCCTGCCCCTCTGATGTTATACTCCCTGACGGGATGGCCTGCCGTTTCGTCAGGGGGGAAAGCTGATCAATCAGCGTTTCCCCGGCTGATCCCGCAGGAGTGACCGGACAAATTCAAGATCCTTGGGCGTATCAACAGATACGCTTCTGCAGGTTACCTCCGTCATCCTCACAGGAATCTCCTGATCAACAAATCTGAGCAGATCACATTCTTCAATCCGTTCCAATTTGCTTTTAGGGGTTTCATTGTACCGTTTCAGTGCTTTGGGGGAAAAAGCTCCGATCCCCACAAACTTCATATAGTCAAAGTCCAGTCCCCCTTTTGGAAAAGGAATCGTGCTTCTTGTTGTATAGAGCAGATTGCCTTTCGTATTTGTAACCACTTTAATATTCGCAGAGTCGATGACCTCCGGAGCGGTTTTTATGATTGTCATGGCATTAACGCAATCCATGCCCGATCTCTTTGCTTCCCCGGCAACAGCATCAATTGCATCCGGTTCAATTAAAGGTTCGTCACCGCCGATCATCACATAGTAATCATAATGCATCTTTGTTGAAACTTCATAGAGTCTCGAGGTAGGCGTATTATGATCCGCAGAGGTCATGATACACCTCATCTGATATTCCTTACACACTTCAGCGATCCGCTGATCATCTGTCGCAACGATAAGATCATCCAGTGAGCCAGCCTTCAGCGCCTGCTGATAGACCCACCAGATCATAGGTTTGCCGCAGATATCCGCAAGCGGCTTGCCTGGAATCCTGCTCGATTGATATCTTGATGGAATCACACCCAATGCTGTCTTCATACAATCTTTCCTTCCCCTGTGAATGCTTTTCCAGACGCTCCGCGCGGCAAAGATCACCGGTGAAGCGCGGTTTCCGTGATCTCAAGCCTGAGCTTACGACGGTCCACGCCATATTTGTCCGTCAGCTCTGTCAGCACGCGGACAACGTCCATATTGTAGAAATCCTTCGCGGAAACATTGACGGAAACTGTAAGATCCCGTTGATCCGTATCCTTCCACATGCCCAGAACCGTGGAGATGATCATTGCGGTCACGATGACACTGACTGTCATAACTGTTATTTTGGTTTTGATCGAATGCATAAACAGCCCTTCTTTCTGTTTTCGGGCTTTCCGCAGACAGACCTGTTCTGCAGCGCAGGGGTCCGATGCGCTTTTTCACGAAAAAGCTCAGCACCTGCCACAGTGCTGAGCCCACTCCCTCATTCACAGCTGGCTGCCATGTAACAGGCCCTGTCGCTTTGCGCCGCCGGATTGCTCCGGATCTCTCCGGGTTTGTTTCTGTCATCTGTTTATAACACTGCGCCGCACTGCGATCCGCCGGAGACTCTGAGGTAACACTGACAGAATCAGTGTTACCTTAGTGAAACATTGTACCTTACGAAGCCTGATTCTTCAAGAAATATCGAAATCAATTCCGTTCCGGCCTTGTGCTGTGCCTGCCGCAGGCCGCCGGGATGTGATCTGTAACAGCAAAAACAGCGAGGTTCACGGCACAATCCTGTGAACCTCGCTGTCCTCGTATCCTTTTAAGTCACATTTACGGCCGGAACAACGCCACAGCAACATCATTCACGTTCGTTCCCGTCGGTCCGGTATGAATCAGGCCGCAGGTCTTTTCCAGCGCATGATAAGCATCATTTTCCGCCAGTACCCCGCTTACCGTCAGGCCTTCCGCATGCAGCTGTGCCATTGTGTCACTGTCCACATAGCCGCCTGCGGCGTCGGTAGGACCATCCGTTCCGTCACTTCCCACTGAGAAAACCGCGGCCCCTTTCAGATCCGCGATCGCCGGTGCCGCCGCCAGCGCAAGTTCCTGGTTACGCCCTCCGGTTCCATTCCCGGTCAGATGCACAACCGTCTCACCGCCGGCGATCCAGGCGGTCTTCTTTCCCTCTGCCGCATGCGTCTGCAGAATGCTTCCCAGAAAGCTTCCCGCATGCCGTGCTTCACAGCAGAGTCTGTCAGTCAGAAGATGCGGCTCATATCCCAGCTCTGTGCACTTCACCGCAGCGGCAGCACAAAGCTCCCTTACGCTTCCGGTGATCCTGGTGATCACGTTGTCAAGATCCTTCGGCGTCTCCCTCCTGAGGAGTTCCATCGCTTCGTCTGAAAGCTTCAGATTGTATTTTTTCACGATCTCCAGAGCCTGGCCGCAGGTCGAAGAATCCGGACAGGCCGGACCGCTGGCAATCATATCCAGAGGATCTCCCAGAATATCACTCAGAACAATGCTGTATACAGCCGCCGGAGCGCAGGCTTTGGCAAAACGCCCGCCCTTCACCCTGCTCAGGCGTTTGCGGATCGTGTTCATCTCCACAATATCCGCCCCGCACGCCAGCAGCTGGCCGGTAATCTCCTGCAGCTGAGCCCCGGATACCAGCGGCTCCTCAAAAAGCGCGCT
>CAJOQO010000232.1 GCA_905236545.1 uncultured Lachnospiraceae bacterium | reverse complement strand
GGCATCAACGACCGACGATAACGCAGTGTATGAGCAATCAGACAAGCGAATGTGCCAGTTAATTAATATTCGGGGTACTAGTATAACACTTTCCAATTGCCTGGACATTTTACGCTGAACGAAAAGCCGCTGACAAGGCAGACGAATGAGGCGATGCGGCGGCATCGTCGATGGAGGACAACGCAGTCATGCCTCATGGTGCGCAGGGAGTGGGCTGCAGGTTTGCGTTGGGGAAGCCATCCGCAGGCCGGGGCTCAGGATATCCGTATGTTTCGAAGAAAAGTTACTATTCACGGCCCCTTCCCCACTGACGGCGAAGGCTCTGTACCCACCTTCCATTATTCAGGCCAAACGCATATAATGATGCTGTAGCCAAAGGATCCTTTTGCCTCGGCCAGGATGTACGGATCGCTCCGCTGCTTCGCAACCTGCGCGCTTCCATGGCATCCTGTATCAACTGCAGGAAAAAGGAACCGGCATTCGGCAGAGAGATCCGGAGGAGTGAAACAGGATGAAGCTGACTGCGGCAATTCTGTCCGGCGGAAAGTCAACACGCATGGGCCGTGATAAAGCCCTTCTTGTGCTGGGCCGGCAGCGTTTTATCGACCATCTGGCACAGGAATTATCCGCCCTGGGCAAGGTGATCCTCTCAGTTGCGGAGAAGGGCGACTATGGGCAGTGCGGCCTTCCGGCTGTGGCGGATGAAAATAAGGGGATCGGCCCCATCGAAGGGATCCGGCAGGTGCTGCGCTTTGCCGGTTCAGACTATGTGTTTGTCTGCGCCGTCGACATGCCTTTCGTGCGCGGGGAGATGATGCTGTATCTGGCAGAATATATCTCATCGGATTATGATGCCTGGGTGTTTTGTGAAGAAGACAGGATCCATCCTCTGTGCGGGATCTACAGCCGTTCTGTCCTGCCTGTCATTCAAAACCTGATCAGAGAGGAACAGTACAGCCTGCGCAGCCTGCTGTCCCATATCCGGACAAAGTATGTGGACATCAGCACCAGCTGTTTTGGCAGGGATACCCTCAGGAATATCAATACACCGGATGACTTCCGTGCGATGCGCAGGCCGGTGGTCTTTTGCGTAAGCGGACTGAAGAACAGCGGAAAGACCCACCTTGTGGAGCGGCTGATCCACGCATTTGCGGACAGGGGGATGTCAGCAGGGGTTATCAAGCATGACGGTCATTCTTTTGAATGTGATATAGAGGGAACCGATTCTTACCGATTCTACCAGGCAGGAGCGATGGCAACAGCGGTGTATTCCGGTTCGCAGTCCTTTCTCCGCATGAGGCGCCAGGCTGATGTGGAGGAGCTGATCCGGCTGATGGGAGATCTCGATGTGGTGATGATCGAAGGACTGAAGCATTCTTCCCGCCCAAAGGTTGAAGTGATCCGGGCGGAGGTGTCCGGCAGCAGCATCTGTGACAGCAGTACGCTTCTGTGCATTGCCGCGGATACTTCGCTTTCCGGCAGCATACCGTGTCCGGTTTTTGACCTGGACGATACCGAAGGGATTGTTCAGTGCATTCTGGATCAGCTCTGGTGAAAGCGGTCATGAATCGCGGTCACCATAAAGCTTCCGGCGGACCGCAGTGCAGCAGAAGAACAAAACGAAGGCATCTCTGTTCGATTCCTGTACGAGGAACCGAACAGATCCGTCAGATAAGCAAGCTTGTCTGACTGGATCATAAGCAATTCCAGGGGTGCTGAATCATTACAAGCAGGCAACAGGAGGAAGTCATGAAGGAAAGAGAATTCAACAAAGAGGAAGTGATATTTCGGCAGGGGGAAGAGGGGAACGCATTTTTCCGGATCATGGAAGGGTGTGTCGGGATCTTCGGCAGCTATCAGGAGCCGGAGGAGAGAAAACTGACGGAGCTTTCGCAGGGCCAGATCTTCGGAGAACTGGCTTTGATCGACTGTTACCCGCGCAGCGCAACTGCCGTATCCCTGTCTGATCATACGAAGGTGCAGGAAGTCGGGTCGAAGGAAATCAGAAAATACCTGAAAGAGAATCCGGATCAGGTGTTCGTTTTGATGAAGAGCCTCAGCACCCGCCTCAGAACCGTGACTGAAGATTACAATGACGCGTGCGACGAGCTTCGCAGGTTACAGGAAGAGGAGAAGAGCGGGAGTGAAGAGAACTCCGGACTGAAAGGGTTAAAGGAGAAGGTGCGGAAGGACATATCCGCATGGAAGAAAAAACAATCTCAGGACACGCTGACTGCAGAATATGGAAATGATCTGAAGGCGGCGAACCACAGCGAAGGCTTTTATAAGAAACTGCAGACCTATCCGAAGGGGACAGTCATATGCAGGGAGGGCAGGACGGTTCATTGTATGTATGACATCCATTGGGGAAAGGTCGGTGTATATACCGGTTATGGAACGGATCAGGAAGAACAGATCACGGAGCTGTATCCGAATACGTTCTTCGGAGAGGCAGGCATGATCAATGATGAACCGCGCAGCGCGACAGTGGTGGCGCTGGAGGATACCACTGTGGAGATCATCTACAGGGAGGATCTTGAAGAGCTGCTTCAGAAGAATCCTTATAAGATCGAACTGATCCTGCAGCATCTTGCCTTCCGCCTGAGAAAGATCTCAGAAGCTTACATGGACGTCTGCAAACAGGTTGAAGAGGCGGCGGAACGATAGAAAGGCTCCTTCCCTGCAGACCGTGAACCGTCTGAGCTGACGCGCATCCGCAGCTGCGTCGCCGGCTGTGGGGAAGTTCCCGCTTCGCGGCCAGGATCTGAGTTTTGTACTGCCGCCTGCAGGCAGGGCCTGACGCGTCAGGTACAAAGACTCAGACCGGCCATGAATGGGATGCCGGCTGACGGAACTGTTTTCCGTCAGCCAGTACAATCACAGCATCATCCGATAGATGGCTGCGCAGTCGTCTTCCTTCAGGGTTACAAATCCCGTGATGCTGCCGGGCCTTCCGTCTCCGTTGCAGAGTACGTCCACCAGCTTCGGGATGTCATCTTCCTTTCCGCCGAGTTCCCCCAGGGTCAGAGGCATGCCGATCGATCTGAGGAAACGCCGCAGCTCTTCAATACCGGCTTTCGCGGTCACTTCGGGGTGAGCAAAGTCCATCTGGCAGCCCCAGACGCGCGTTGCCATCTGTGCGAAGCGCATGACATCATGATCCATAACGTAGGTGAATACTGCAGGCATCGTCACAGCCAGTCCGGCTCCGTGGGCACAGTCATACAGAGCGGACAGCTCGTGTTCGATGTTATGGCTGTTCCAGTCCTGGCTCCGTCCGACTCCGCAGGAATTGTTGTGCGCCATCATGCCTGCCCACATGATATTCGCGCGGGCGTCATAGTTGTCAGGGTTTTCGATGACACGGGGTCCCTCGTGGATCATGGTCAGAAGCAGGGCTTCGATCAGCCGGTCGGTGACCTCAACCTCCTTCGTGTTGGTCAGATAGCGTTCGTAGAGGTGGGCCATGATGTCCGTGATTCCGCAGGCTGTCTGGTAGGCGGGCAGTGTCTGCGTCAACGCCGGATTCAGTATGCTGAATCTCGGACGGATGGCGTCGCCGGTAGCGCCGCGCTTGAACATGCCGTTCTCATTGGTGATAACGGAATCCGGACTCCCTTCGCTGCCCGCTGCTGCGATGGTCAGCACGGTACCGACGGGCAGAGCCTTCTCGATGTATTTGCCGCTGTAGAAGTCCCAGAAGTCGCCGTCATAGACGGTGCCGGCCGCAATTGCCTTGGAGGAGTCGATGGTGCTTCCGCCGCCCACGGCCAGGATGAAGTCCACACCCTCGCGCCTGCACAGATCGATTCCCTCATATACAAGGCCGCTGCGCGGATTGGGCTTCACGCCGCCAAGCTCCAGCCAGGCGATGCCCTCGCCATCGAGCGAAGCCTTAACCCGGTCCAGAAGGCCTGAGCGCACGACGCTGCCGCCACCGTAATGAATCAGAACCTTTGTTCCGCCGAACCTTCTGACCAGCGCACCGGCATCCTGTTCCCGGTCTTTCCCAAAGGCAAAAAAGGTGGGAGAGTAAAAGTCGAAATTGTTCATGGATTAACCTCCTTCTCGACATTTGCTGAATATTGTTGCCTATTATTGATATGATATCATGATACCGGGGGGGAAAAGGAACTTTTATCATATGAGAGCAGTGAATCTGTTTCTTCTGACGAGAGAGAAGAGCCATGAATCCATGTCATGTCTGTTTCAGGCTCTTTCCGGCAGTAAGAACCGCAAGATCATCAGTCCCCACGAGGCGGCTTCTTTATGTATGCTGACGGAGCTTCTGGCCGGCTGTATGCAGGAGCCTTCCTTTCCTTTCGATGACTGGGTTCCGTTTTTTGACGGGTTCTTCTTTTCCTATGTAATAGAACATATCGGAAAGGAATTTGATCTTCTGAAGTTCTCTTCTGACGGAGAGTACGCTTTAAACATCGAACTGAAGAGCGAAGACATCGGCGGGGAGCGGATCAAAAAGCAGCTGGAGCAGAACCGTTATTATCTGTCCCATGCGGTGAGCAGGATTTTCTCCTATACTTTTGTGATGAATACGGGCGAGCTCTACTGCCTGAACGACAAAAACTATTTTCGCCGGTGCCTGCCGGAGGAGCTGGTACAGACCCTGTGCCGTCCTGCCCTTCAGCAATACCTTACTGTCGGGATCGACCGGTTTTTCCGCTCCTCCGACTATCTGATTTCGCCTGTATCCGCTCCGGAAAAATTCCTGCAGGGACAGTATTTCCTTACGAATCAGCAGCACAGCTTCAGGAAGAAGATTCTGGAGTATCTGAAAACGGAGAGCGCACCGGTGATCTCCATTACCGGGGGAGCGGGAACCGGGAAAACACTTCTTCTGTATGATCTGGCCATGTCTTTGTCGAGAAAAGATCATGTTAAGCTGATTCATTCCGGAAAGCTGCGGCAGGGCCACTATATTCTCAATGAGCGGCTCAGGAATGTGGAGACTGTCCAGGCGGATCCTTCAGGCGGAAACATCCGGCTGGCAGGCTGCAGCGTTTTGCTGATCGATGAGGCGGATCATCTTGCCAAAGAGGTTTTGAAGCAGTATCTGGAACACGCCGGGAGCCTGGGGATCCCTGTTATCTGCGCTTATGATCCGCACCGGCTGCTGCGTGAGCTGTTTCCGGATGAACAGACATCCGAAGCGGTGGAGTATCTGACATCCGCCAGCTCACTGTCGCTGGCGTTCACCGGACATATCCGGATCAACCGGCCTGTCTATTCCTTCCTGCGGACGCTTCTGAACCTGCACAACCATTCCGGCGGCACGGATTACAGCTGTATCGACGTCCTTTTCGCCGCGACGCGCAGGGAGCGGGATATTCTGGTGAAATACTATACGGACAGGGGTTATCTGCTGATCGACAAACTGTCCGGCGAGGAGCGCGAAGAGGAGGTGATCGCCCAGGAATACTGCAAGGTCATCATGGTTCTTGACCAGACCTGCAGATACGACGAATCCCTTCATCTGTGCGCGGCGGATGGAGATGACGGGACGATCCGGCTGCTCTATGAAGGGCTGTCCAGGACAAGAGAGAATCTGTGCCTGGTCATAGAGGGGAATCCGGCGCTGTTTGAAACGGTTCTTGCCGTCAGACTGAAGGGGGGAGGAGACTACTGACGTTTGGAACCTTCTGAACCGTGTGCTTTCCCGGATACCACAAACCGGTCGAGCGCGGTGAGCAGCCCGGGCAGTACAAACAGGATCAGAATCACCGCGCAGGCAGCTCCCTTCGAGATCGTGTGCACGATCTGGCGGACAGAAGGATCGGAAAATGCGTATCCCACAATTGCTGTCACGACGATTACGATCACGCCCGATGTCAGGATCGTGTGCACCGAGCGGTTGTACGCGTCCTTCAGCGCATCTTCCGGATCCTTCGTGCGCCGCATCTCCCTGTAATAGTTCGTGAAAAGGATCGCGTAATCGATCGTTGCGCCCATCAGGATGCTTTGAACGATCAGCAGAGCCAGATAGTAGATGGTCATTCCCTGCAGATTGATGAGGATCATGGTCATATAGACTGCCGACTGGATCAGCAGCACAAGAATCGCGGGAACTGCCAGCGACCGGAATGTGGCCAGTACGACCAGGAAGATCGCGCCTGCGGTCAGCAGGGTCAGGAAGTTCAGCTCTCCTGAGAAGGTATCCACCATCTCCATTGCCATCGGTGTGTTGCCGATCAGATACCAATTGCCGGACAGGCTGTCCCCGCAAAGCTTCTTAAGCTCTGACAGGAACGCGCTTGTCTCATCCGATTCCTGCGGCAGGGAGGTCGAGATCAGCATGAGAGAATGGTCCGGTCCCTTCAGCTGCCTTCCGGCTTCCTGCAGAAGCGCCGGAGCTTTGTCAAGAGATTCTTTCCTCTCTTCTGACAGAAGGCGCTGCAGGAGAAGATTGCCGGAAACCGCGTCAGATACAAACGCTGCAAGCTCCCGGAGGGTCAGACGCGGTTCCTCCCCGGGAGCGTCATTCTGACCGGCCGCCGCATCTGGAGTGTCTCCCTGGCCGGCCGCCGCATCTGCAGTGTTCCCCTGACCTGTCTTGCCGGCGGCAGCGTACAGTCCGTACACCATGTGAAT
>CAJOQO010000231.1 GCA_905236545.1 uncultured Lachnospiraceae bacterium | reverse complement strand
TGGATCAGCCTCCGTGCCCAGTACCAGGCTGAAAAGCGTCAGGAGCAGTCCTTCCACGCCAGTCATGCCTGTCCGCAGTTTTCCGGGAAACAGACATCCGTCTGCTGTTCCCCAGAAGTATTCTACCCTATTTATGTCATTTGAACAAGCCATATTATTCGTCTGCCGCTCAGAAGCCCTGTGTCTGCCGCAAAGCGGCCATGGTGTGACCTGTAACCAGCTTATTATTCCATCTGCCGCTTCCGGCTTTCAGCCTGTGCAGCACCGGCTGCCTGCGCGGTCTGCACCTGTTCCAGAATCCGGATAATCTGTTTTTTATAGTCCAGAAACTGCTGAGTCAGATTAAAGTCCGTCCGCGCGCTGCGCTGAGGAAGGATCCGGATCTCATTCATGATCACGCCGGGACTGCCCGTCATCAGATAGATCCGGTCGGAAAGCATCACGGCCTCGTCGATATCATGCGTGATGAACAGAGTGGACAGATCGATTCTCCCCATCATATCCAGATACCATGCATGCATCTGGTTTTTGGTGATGGTGTCCAGCGCGGAAAAAGGTTCATCCAGCAGCGCGACACCTGATGCCTTTTTCGGAAAATCACCCGGATCGTCCGCCGTCCCCTTTCCGGACCAGGCGGCCGAGAGATAGGTCCTCAGAAACGCGGCCCGCTGGCGCATCCCGCCCGAAAGCTGAGCCGGATACTGATACTGGGTTCCCTCCAGTCCAAACTGCGCAAACAGCGGATCCGTGATCTTTCTGGCTTCCTTGCGGGGCACTCCTTTCAGGACGAGCGGCAGGGAAACATTGTCAATCACCTTTTTATGGGCAAAAAGAAGATCCTTCTGCAGCATATAGCTGACCGCCCCCGGCTTCCCGGTAATCTCTGCTCCATCCAGAAGAACCTTCCCTTCCTGAGGAACGGTCAGTCCGGAAAGGACATGAAAAAGCGTCGTCTTTCCGGATCCGCTCAGCCCCAGAAGCGAAACCAGCTCGCCTTTGTCCAGACAGATACTGATATCCCGGATAATCGTCCTGTCTCCATATGCTTTTGTGATATGTCTGGCTTCCAGAAGATGCCTCTCCATAGTCCGTCCCCTCTTCCGGGCTCATTTTTTACCGCCGGCAGAACACTCACTTCAGATCCAGGTAATCGTTGGAGAAGCCTTTCCCGGTCAGGTCATGCTTTGTCAGATCATTGTCCGCCAGCCATTTATAAAATGCATTCCAGCGGTCTTCGTCGATGATTCCCCAGCTTTCAGCGTCATCCATATACCGGTCCGAAAGCCATTTCTGGCTGGCATACACCAGATCCTCCGACCCTTCCAGAGAACCCGTCGTATCTCCCTCGATCAGAAGACCGGCAGCTTCCTCAGGATGCTCGATGGCATACGCATAGCCTTTCGCTGTTGCCTCGAGAAATGCTTTCGCAATCCCGGGCGACTCCTCAAGAAAGCTGTCATTCGCGACAATCACAGGCGTATAATAATCAAGCGCAGGGCTGATGTCTCCAAACGCCCAGTAATCACAGTCTATGTCTTCCACCTCAGCATTGATCCCGCTCCATCCGTAGAAGACCCAGACACAGTCCGTCTGGTGAGCGGCGAGAGCGGCAGGTTCATCCGTAATGTCATTCGGAATCAGCGTTACGGTGGAAAAGTCTCCCCCATCCTGTTCCATCACATACTCGATCATCTTAAGCTCGATCGGAGACTCCCAGGTGGAATAGGTTTTGCCGTCCATTCCTTTTGGCCTGTCCATCCCCTCTCCCGCCCTGGAAAGAATGCCGGATGTATTGTGCTGAATCAAACCGGCTACAGCGGTGATCCCCAGCGGTTCGTCCCGGTCAAGCGCCGCTGCCATGGTATCCTGTGCATCTACCGCGAATTCAGCCTGGCCGGCGGCACACATCAGAACCGCTCCATTCTCAGGCGGCTGAACAATCTCTACTTCAAGCCCCGCGTCCTCGTAATAGCCGAGTGCCTGCGCCGCGTAAAGACCCGTGTGATTCGTGTTCGGCGTCCAATCCAGGCAGAAAGTAATCTTTGTCAGATCCCCCGCGTATGCACATCCGCAAAGAACGCCGGCAGCGCCAGCTGTCAGAATACCTGCTGCCAGCAGACGGCCCATTTTATGTCCAGACATCATTTTTCACTTCCTCCTTCTGAATATAATTGTCTTCAGAGCCGCATCGCGCGGCTTCTGATTGTATCTGTCCCGAAGCCGCATCACGCGGCATTTTTGTTTCTTCTCTCAGCCGTCTGCTTCTCTGTTTTCTGCAGCCTTGTCCATGGCATCGACAGATTCCGCAGATCGTTCACCAGGGCCATGAGAAGAAGGCTGATCACCACGATCAGGATAATGACCGCAAACATTTTGTCAAATGCATATGCTTTCTTTACACGGGTCATATATACGCCAAGTCCCTCGAATCCGCCGAGCCACTCTGAGATTACCGCCCCTACGACTGCGTAGGATGCGGAGATCTTCAGGCCGGAAAAAAACTGAGGCATAGCCTCCGGAAGCTTCACGTGCCAGAAGATCTGCGCACGGCCCGCACCCATGGAACGCATCAGGCGGACCGCGTCCGCGTCCACACCGCGGAAACCATCCAGGAGTCCCACCGTGATCGGGAAAAAGGTCGTGATAACCACCAGCGTTATCTTCGGCATCATCCCGAATCCCATCCAGAGCACCAGAAGAGGCGCGATGGCAATCGTCGGAATCGTCTGTGTAATAATCATCAGCGGGTAGAAGGCTTTGGCCAGCACTTCGAACCGGTCCATGGCTGTTGCCATGACAAACGCCAGAAGAATACCGGCCAGAAGACCCCAGGCTGCCTCCTGAAGCGTCGTCGCAGCATGAAGCATGAGCGTCGGGAAATCATTTATAAACGCCGCTGCCACATCCACCGGTGAAGGGAGCATATAAGACGGAACCATACCGCTGACACAGATCAGTTCCCACACTGCCACAATCAGCAGCAGGACGAGCACTGAAGGCAGCTTATCCGTGGTATTTCCCAATCTTTTTTTCAATGGAAAGCACCTCGCCCTCTGGTTTATAACTGATCTTGACATACGCGGCTACGGATGGCGCCCCCGCGCGGATCGCGATATGCTGGCATTCCTTTACGATATCCATCAGGGCGTCATAAGGGCCTTCGATCGTTGTCTCAAAAGGCCCGACATAGTAGTGATACCCGGACTTCGCAATATAGGCGATCACTTCATCAACGATCCTGCAAAGCTCCTCGTCATCGGGTACCTGAGGCAAAGACTGAATTGCTACACTTGCTTCCATCATAAAACCTCCTTCTTATTGTGTGTCGTTCTTCCCTGCCGGAGCAAAACGAAAAAAGAGCGCCCTGCAAGGGCGCTCCTCATGAAGCATCATCGAAATATCGCTTCCCTACGCTGGTGCTGACCAGATCAGGTATTGAGGGTTAGCAGGCGTCATCCTCCTGCACTCTCAGCTTTCGCTCCCCTAGCAGACTCATTTATCATACATGCAGAAAAGGTAACGGTCAAGTCCCGAAGCAGAATAAAATCAGGCAGTGGTTTCCGCCTCCGTCATCGTTTTCGTTTCGGTTTCCGTCTCCGTTTCAGTCTCAATAATCAGGTCAATCTGTGTTACGCCTTCCAGGTAGGCAAAGACCTTGTCCATCAGAAGACTGATCCTGATCGTGGACTCGTCAAATGCCTGCCGGAGCGCATCCGCGGATTCATAGCCATACCTGACCGCATAGTCCTCGCAGCCCTGCGCGTACTCCTCCTCTGAAACAGTAATGTTTTCCTTCTCGGCGATTGCTTTCAGAAGCAGCTCTTCCTTCAGTGTCTGGTCTGCCGCTTTTTTTACCTGCGCGTCGAAGGTTGTCTCATCCTGCTGAAGATAGGTACGAAGAAAGGATGCGAAGTCCATCCCATACATACGGGCATACTGGCGGTAGGTCTGTGTCAGATTTCCCACGGTATAGTTCATCAGATCCTCAGGAATCTCCCTGATCGGATAGAGAGAGAAAAGATGCGTCATGATCAGAGTATCGACCGTAGTCTCATACTCTGCCTTTGCCGCTTCAGAGTCATCGGCCGGCGGATAGACCTGAATGCGGATCTTCTTGTACTCATCGTCATTGATCCTGACATAATCCAGTGCAGAATAATCGGGACGGTCTTCGGGAATCGGCGCCGGCCCGCCGGCCTCGGTTTCAGCCGCCTCCGTCTCCTGCGCCCCGGACACTGCCGTATCCAACGCATAGACGCTGCCGCATGACAGCGCTCCCGTCAGGAGTGCCGTCATGAATATGGCTGCTATCTTTTTCATCACATTTTCCTCTGCAACGCAATCACAGTTTCAGGAGTTATTTCTTTGTTTCTTTCTCCTTCGTCCCGTCAGCTTTCCCGGAGGCTTTTCCGGCTTCTGTCTCAGATGCCTTCTTCGCCTCTTTCCCGGATTCCTTTTTTGTTTCCTTCACAGATTCTTTTGCGGTTTCTTTTTCAGATGCTGTTTCTTCTGTTTCAGCCGCCGTTTCTGCTTCGGTCTCTTTTCCGGACGCTGCAAAAGCTTCCGTCTCCGCTTCGGTCTCATTTCCAGACGCTGCAAAAACTTCAGTCTCCGCTTCCGTTTCATTTCCAAACAAACCGGCAGATTCGGTCTCTTCAACTTCTTCGACCGTCACATTCTCGAAGAGCCACTCCATAACCTTCTGCTGAAGCTCGCTCGAACGGATCGTCTCCATGTCAGTTCCCTTCGTCAGCTCTTCAACAGTAATCCCATATTCATCCGCATATCCCTGAAGAAGCTCCTCCAGCTCCTCATCTGTCATGGTGATGCCTGCCTTTTCGGCGATCGCCCCGAGGATCATCTCCTGGTTCAGATTCGTCTGAGCCGCCGGGATGAGCTCCTGCTCACGGAACTCTTCTTCTGTCAGTCCATTGTACGCAGTCGCGATAAAATCTTTCACGCTCATGCCATACATTGACGCATAAGGCTCAATGTACTGCGCCATGAGTTTCTTAATGATGTATTCAATGTTCTCTTCCGGATACTCTTCGGGTGAATAAAGATCATTCAGGGCAAGCATGATCTGGGAATAGGCATTGTTCTTATATTCTTCGTCGTAACCCGACTGAAGGTCAGCGCGCACTGACTCGACATACTCATCCACAGTTGAATACTCACCGCCTGAAAGCTTGGATGCAAGGTCATCCGTCAGCTCGGGCATCTCAGCCACATAGTTGAGCGTCACATGGAAAACAACATCAGCGCCATTCAGTTCTTCTACCCCATAATCCTCCGGGAAGGTGAGGTTCAGATCAAGCTCGCTGCCGATCTTCTTCCCGACCAGTCCTTCTTCAAAGCCATCAATAAATGAGCCGGAACCAATCTCCAGATCGTAGCCTTCCGCGGAACCGCCGTCGAATTCTTCTCCGTCTTTTGTTCCGACATAATCGATATTGACCGTATCACCATCCGCTACAACACCCGTGGTCTTCTTGTCAACCAGGTCATCATAGTCTTCCAGATACTGGAACGCGTTCTCAATCTCCGCTTTGACCTCCTCATCCGTCACCTTCTGTGCGGGAGGAACCTGAACCTTGATATCCTTGTACTTCTCATCCTTTATCTCGAGATAATCCGAAATATCATATTCCGGCATCGGGACTGGCTCTGTTTCTGATTCCGTCTCATAGTAGTCGTAGGGTTCTGTTTCATAATAATCGTAGGGCTCCGTCTCCGCATAGTCTTCGGACTCGGTCTCAGGGATTACAGCCACGATTTCTACGCCTGACTCCGCTTCCGTTTCAGCTGGCTCTGCTTCTGTCCCGGCTGCCGCCGCTTCCGTTTCAACTGCCGCCGCTTCTGTCTCGGCTGCTGCCGCTTCCGTCTCGGCTGCTGCCGCTTCTGTCTCAGCCTTAGCCGGTGCCTCGGTTTCTCTCGCAGCAGCTGTCTCAGCCGGCTTCTTGTCCTCCGTCTCCTTCTG
This sequence comes from uncultured Lachnospiraceae bacterium, assembly GCA_905236545.1. Lineage (GTDB taxonomy): Bacteria > Bacillota > Clostridia > Lachnospirales > Lachnospiraceae > Porcincola. The sequence goes on along the minus strand of CAJOQO010000231.1, from coordinate 301 downwards.
TGAGTTCTGGCTGCTGCATCCAACAGCTGCAACAACACAACCGGCCAGAAGTGCAGCCAAGAGATAATTCTTTCTCATAATGTAAAAACCTTCCTTCCTGTTTCCATACTGAATCTTATGCCAATAACGCAAATTTCCATGAGTATACCACAGTTTCCCTGATTTGGGTAGAAATTCTCCGAACGATCGTTGCAAGCCACACCTGACCACTATATGACAGGCACAGGGGTTCTGATTCAGGCCGGAGTGGGCTACAGGTTTGCGGTGGGGAAGCCATCCGCAGGCGGGGCATACGTTACAG
>CAJOQO010000230.1 GCA_905236545.1 uncultured Lachnospiraceae bacterium | reverse complement strand
GTAATGTTTTTGTCCGGCAGGCCTCCGGGTTCAGAGTGTGGTGCATGACGGGGCCATCCTGCGCTGACTGATGATCGGAGATCTGCCGGCATTCTGCCTTGCGGGCTTTCCGCCCGGTCCATTGACAGATTGGTTTGGTTCCGGAAAATGGGGTTGTGATTCCGGAAAGCATGATTGGAATTAAGAACAATGAAGAATGGCTACTTTCGGATGCTGGTCAGCAGAAGATGGATTCGTCCTGGAATCTTCCAGATCAACCCTTGTAAAGTCGATCATGGTTATCTTCTGTCCGTCAGGCTCTTCCGGTATGAAGTCCATCATATAGCTGACGCCTTCCCGCAGACAGGTTGCTGCGATCTGGCCAGGCTCCGCCTCCTTTCCTTCCAGGCAGAGAGAGATCCCTGCTTTTGCGTATTCGCGCAGAAGGTCGTACATTCCTCTGCACTGTATTCTGTGACTGCCGATTTGCTCCACTTTTTCAAGACCCATATGATTCTTCTCCTTTATGATACTTGCGGAGGCGCGATAGATGTGATGTATCAGGCAGTAGGTGACAATGCTCATTATAGATGTCTGACAATTGAAGCGCCAAGAAGGACTTGTGTGACGTTGGAGAATTTGTCGAAGTGAACCACAGATGTCCGGATTCTTTGGACGAATTGATGAAGGCTTTTCCTCAGACAGATGAAAAAACGATAAACGGGAGATCAGGTTGATGATAATACCGAAAAACAGGATCAGGAACTGACAGGAAGGGTGCGTCGAAAATACAACAGATGGTATGTGAAACAATGCGTATTGCCGCGTATCAGGTACAATTGGCAGCTTCTGTCTGGCATTTTATTCGGATAAGGGAAAAAGCAAGACAGTCAATGGCATTCACTTTAGACTGGAGTGATCTGACCGGCACCCCGGAGTGGACCGATAGGGGCGTCCGCGAAGCGTTTCCCTGAAGGATCTTTGAACGCGATCGCGTCCAAAGCCGCGTGCAGCGGAGGCTCTGGGGAAAAGGTATTCTGAGACAGATCCTGAGATCTGAGAAGAATACAAAGCGGAAAAAAGCTGTGAAGGAAGAGAACGCTGTTTCTCTTCCTTCACAGCTCAGGAATGATTTCTGCCTGAAAAGCCGGATCACTTTAGCGATCCGGCCTTACTGACAGAATAATTTACCTGATCAGGAAATGATCACGGAGCCTCGATCGCATTGGCCGGGCAGGCGTCTGCGCAGGTGCCGCACTCGATGCAGGCATCAGCCTTGATCTCATACTTTCCGTCACCCTCATGAATCGCCTCAACCGGACATTCCTCAGCGCAGGTTCCACAGGATACACAAGCATCTGTAATCTTGTATGCCATAGTTATTGATACCTCCTTATTGTGTTATCTGTTTTTCCCCTTCAGCCGGGGTTCTGAATACATGATAATATAATACATACAGCTAGTACAATATAATTTTTGTTAGAGGCATATAACCAATATTGCGTGCAGGAACGGCAGGAGTCTGTTCCGCACAGACAGATGATTATTTGCAGCTCCGGCCTTGTGCTATGCCTGCCGCCCCCTGTGTCTGTCAGAAAAGATGGTCGGGGTGTGGCCTGTGACAGATTGACAGAGGGAAATTAAATTGCGTAAAATTTACATTGCCAAAATGAAAAAGCCGGTATATAATGATTCCGACGAAATCAGTCTGACCTCTGCGCAGGAATGCCTGCAATGGAGGGATGGGATCATGCGTGTTGGAAGGAGTTTTATATCATGGTTAAGATTACAAAGGACATGACGATCGGTGAGATCTTAAATATCGATTATGATCTGGCAGGTGTGCTGATGGGCGGTGGAATGTATTGCGTTGGGTGCCCGTCTTCCCAGGGTGAGAGCCTTGAGCAGGCTGCGATGGTTCATGGAATCGATCCGGAGCTTTTGCTTGCCAGACTGAATAATTATCTGGAGAGCAAGCCTGAAGGCCAGGCAGCAAAATAGAGCTGACAGTGAAGTGGATGAGCTGCAGATCGGGCAGGGTTTTATTGCCCGATCTGTTCTTTTCTGCCCTTTCGGTGTAGTGGATCGTTGGATCAGGCTGCCGGATCCTTCAGGATCATCAGAAGCAGTTCCATTGTGAGTTCAAAATTGACATTTGCTTTCAGGCGGTTCATCGCTGTGAGGATGTTGTCGAGGATCCGCTGGATCTCTTCGAAGGACAGGCTTTCGGCGATGCTCCGAATACAGGAGGCATGTGCCTGTGCGAGAATTCCTTCCGATTTTTTTGAGGCTTTATAATAAAGGACGTCCCTGTACCAGGAGGTAAACAGGGAAAGGATCTGATCCGGCTGGTCTTTGTACTGCGTCAGATCCTTTGCGGCTGCTCTGATCTGGGCGAGATTCCAGGAACGAACATGGAGCAGAATCTGTTCCGCGGCCTGAAGCAGGGCGGGATCGTATTCTGCCTGTCCGGCTGCGAGCTCAACGATCTGGCAGCGGGAGCGAACTGTTTCGAGCATGGCGTCCGGAGAGGATGTGAGCAGAATAAGCACGGCATAGTCCGGAGGCTCTTCCAGCGTTTTGAGCAGCGCATTCTGCGCTTCGGCCCGCATGAGGTGTGCATCCGGAACGATATAGATCTTGCGCTCGCTTTCGAAGGGACGGATGGAGACGTCTGCCGTCAGGGCGCGGACTTCTTCGACAGAGAAGGTTTTCGGCTTCTCGTGGGACCATACGAGGAGATCGGGATGATTCCCTCCTTCTGCCTGGCGGCAGCTTCTGCATTTCCTGCAGGCATCTGCGGTTCCCTGCGGGCGCTCCGTGCACTGAAGCGTTTGGGCAAATGCGAGGGCGAGCGTCTGCATGTCGGCTGCGGATGGCCCGCTGAAGAGCCATGCGTGGCTGACACGGTCTGCCAGGATCGCGCGCTGCAGAATCGCTGCAGCACGTTTTTGATGTTGGATCTGGTTAAATGAGCCCATCCTGCCCGCCTTTCTGCCCGCTGCTCTGTCTGCACTCCAGGATGCTGCGGATATATGACACTACGGCCTGATAGCAAAGAGAAGGATCACCTTCGTTTGAAAACCTTTTTGTTATGCCTGCCTCCTGCAGCTTCTCCTCAGAGAAGTCTTTCTGATCAGAGAGAAACCGCCGGCACATCTCTTCATACCGATGGTTGCCGGGCCTTCGTTCGCGCTCCAGCGCCCGGGAAAGGCGGAGCCCGTCCTCTACTTCGAGATAGATTGGGATGACACAGCCGTCCGGATAGGAATCCCTGATCTTACGGTATGATTCGAGCGTGCCGATTCCGATCCGGTCATGAGACAAAGAGGCGGCGTCCTTTACGGTGAAATAAGTCCATGGGCCGTGCTCTGTCTGATAGGTCCGCTTCTCTATCACCAGGCCCTTTTCCTCCAGAATCTGCAGTCCGGCTTCGTCTGTAAAATGATATTCCACGCCATCCTGCTCATTTGCCCGGGCAGGACGTGTGGTCCACGGGATCAGAGGCTTCAGTGCAAGGGTGGAATCGTTCAGGAGGGTTTCATAAAGGGTATCTTTACCGGATGCACTTTTTCCCATCAGATAAAACAGATGCTTCATAGTCATTCCTGTTAATCGTGGCGGCTTTTTTGCCGTGGCCGGAGAAGGAAATGCCTTTCCGGCGGGTTATGGCGGCGCTGAGTTATGGAAACGCTGATTTATTTCGTTTTGCGGTTGATAGCACTGCGATCCGCCGGAGGCTCTGAGGAAACGCTGATATGCTCAGTGTTTCCTTACGATTCAGACATCTGACGTGCCTTTTGCAGCGGGGACAGCAAACTGCAGATCAGGACAGTGGTGTGAGTACGCGAATGCTCTGCAGACTGTGATCCTCCGGGCCTGTAATGGAATACCCTTCGTGCTTCAGCGCAAGGATCCGGCCAGGCAGACCGACGGGGATCCGTTCGCCGGGAACCACAAGCGGGATGCCTGGCGGATACAGGGTGAGAAATTCCCCGGAGATCCGGCCTTCGGAGGCTGAGAAAGGCACTGGCCCGGCCGGCGCGTCAAGTGCTTCCGCGATGGTGTACGGTGCGGCCTCTGCCTGTCGGCCATCCGTGTGCTGCAGGGGGTTCGGAGTCCGCCAGCCATCCGTATCCTGCAGGGGGCGAGGAGTCCGACGGTCATCCGCGTCCTGCAGGGGAGGGCCGGCGGAAGGTTTCCACTCCCGATCAAGTGTGCGCAGTGCCCCGGAAAGCCTTGAGAATCCTTCCTCGTCATCGCAGACGGAAGAAAGCATAAGGACATAGGAGGGTGCGGCCATCTCGGGCTGAAGGTGAAACCGTTCACGCAGGGTATGATAAAGCTGCAGAGCGTTTAAACTGCAGGGGTATGCAGAGGCGTCCTGTGAAGGGTGCTCCCGCAGTCCGGAATCCATCTGCTGGCCCTCCCGCAGTCCGGCAGCCTGTTGTGTGGATCCGCCTGGCAGGGGTATTGTTGCACAGGATCTTTGCGCCGGATGGATAAGGATCCTGGAGGGATCATCGGTTCTCAGAAATGCATAGTGAACCAGTTTTGTTTCCTGATAGAATCCTTCGAGCCGCTTCGCATAGGCGTCAAACAGTGCGTCTCCGGCTTTTGAAAGGAGAGTGATGCATTGATCCATGGAGGCCATGAGGACGTAGCTGGGACTGCTGGTCTGGTAGACGGTGAGAAGCCGGCGCAGCCTGGCACGGTCGACAAGGGTACCGTTTACATGGATCAGTGCGGTCTGGGTGAGCGCGGGGAGCGTCTTGTGCAGACTGTGGATCACAAGGTCTGCGCCCAGTTCCACGGAGGACCGGGGGAAGATCGGATGCATTCCGAAATGCGCTCCGTGCGCTTCGTCGACGATCAGAGGGACGCCGCGGCGGTGTGCGATGGCTGCAATCTGCCTGATATCCGAGACCACGCCGTCATAGGTGGGTGAGGTCAGAAAGACAGCGTTTGTCTCCGGCCATTCCTCTAACGTATCCTCTATCAGTGCCGGATCGACCGGGCCGCACCGATCTGCCAGATCCGTGGAAGCGGGAGAAAGATACACGCAGCGCACCCTGCTGAGCGCAGCGGCGTGATAGGCGGAACGATGACTGTTCCGGGCCATCAGAAGCAGACCGCCGGGGCGGGTGCATGCCCCGATGGCGCTGAGCACTCCTGCGGTGCTTCCGTTTACGAGAAAATGCGTTTCTTCGCTTCCGTAGAGCTTCGCGGCTCTGTTCTCAGCCTCTTTCAGGATCCCTTCGGCGTGATGCAGATTGTCGAAGCCGTCGATTTCCGTGAGATCGATGGCGGCGGGATCGCACAGAAAGGCGGCGCGGCGTTTGTGCCCCGGCATATGAAAGGGATAAGCGTCGGAGGCGGTATAGGTTTTCAATTCGTCGTAGATTGTCATAACAGAACTATTGTATCATATGAAACATACGATCAAAATTGTCTTTACAAAATAATCTCGCCCGTTATAATGGTGACAATAAGGCAGGATTGTGGAAGCGCGAAGCGCGGAGCGATCCGTAATCGACTTTAGACAGGTTAATCCTTTTGATTATGAAGATAGAAAAGATAAATGACAGACAGATACGTTGTGTGCTGAGCAAGGAGGATCTTGAAGACCGGAAGATCCGCCTTTCTGAACTTGTGTGCGGCGGTGAGAAAGCGAGAGGGCTGCTTCGTGACATGATGATGCAGGCCTCGCGGGAGCTTGGCTTCAGCTTTAACAACAACCCGCTGATGATAGAAGCGATGCCGACGGGAAAGGACCAGCTTGTCCTGATCATCACAAGGGTGGATGATCCGGGCGAGATTGATTCACGGTTCAGGAACTTTTCCGGCAAAGCATTTTCCGGCGCTGCCGCTTCGGGCGAAAAGGATGCTCCGGCCGCTGCTTCTCCCGCTCATTCAAGGGCTGATGATATTCTGAATCTGCTTAAGCAGTTCAAGAAACAGCTGGATGAGATGAGAGCGCAGGAGTCCTCGAAAGAGGAGGGCGGGCCGGCTGAGGGGATGACGTCCTCTGCCGGCAGTCTGGCGTCTGAGGAAGACGGCGAAGCAGGATCGGCAGCCGGGAAAAAGGCGCAGTCGATCGGAACCGGTGCGGTGAGGAATGATGGCCTGGCCGGTGCCGGAACGGGATCGGTGAAGGGTGCCGGAAAAGATGCCGGAGCCGGCGCTGGGCCGGTGAAGGACGGCGGAAAAGGCATCGGAGCCGGCGCGGAACCGGTGAAGGACGGCGGAAAAGGTGTCAAAGCCGGTGTGGAACCGGTGAAGGACGGCGGGAAAGGCGCCGATGCCGGAACGGGACCGGTGAAGAATGGCAGGAAGGGCGTCTCAGGAAAGAACCAGGGCAGGGAACTGGAGGAGGAGATCTATCAGTACACCAGATTCTACCTCTTCAAGAGTCTGAGCAATGTTCTGGACGCGTCGAGACGTGTACCGGAGGATTATCAGGGCGATAACTCCCTCTACAAGAATCCGGACGACGGCGCATTTTACCTGCTGGTGAAGAAGATGGACACGGATCCGGAGCAGTTTAACCGCATCTGCAATGTACTGTCTGAGTATTCGGTGCCGATGGACTATTCTTCGGGAATGGATGAGTTCTTCCGGGAACATATGCAGGTGATTGTAGCGGAGCGGGCGATGCAGCAGCTGCGCAGTGTATGAGGAAATCATTGGTGAGAGAAAACGCCGCGCCCGGAGCGCGGCGTATTTGCTCATTTTACAGGACATCATATTTTTGAAAAAACGATATTATTGAAAAAACGATATTTTTGAAAAGGTAAGGAAACGTTTGCATGATAAAGATAGTTGGCGTCAGATTCCGCAGCGCGGGAAAGGTATATTATTTTGATCCGAAGGATCTGCAGCTTCGCATGGGGGATCATGTGATCGCGGAAACCTCGAAAGGTCCGGAGTATGGGATCATTTCCACCTGCATGAAGATGGTGGATGAGGATCTCGTGCAGCAGCCGCTTCGTTCTCTGCTTCGCAAGGCTTCGCCTGAGGATGAGCAGAAGATTGAGATGCTCAGAATCAAGGAAAGGGAAGCGCTTCGTGTCTGCCGGGAGAAGGTGCGTGAGCATGAGCTGGAAATGAAGATGGTGGACGCGGAGTATTCGTTCGACGGGAGCAAGGTACTGTTCTATTTTACGGCGGACGGACGGGTGGACTTCAGGAATCTGGTGAAGGATCTGGCCGGTGTCTTTCATGTCCGGATCGAGCTGCGTCAGATCGGTGTGCGCGATGAGACAAGAATGCTTGGCGGCATCGGTACCTGCGGAAGAGAGCTGTGCTGTGCCACCTTCCTGCGGGAATTTGAGCCGGTTTCCATCAAGATGGCGAAGGAACAGAACCTTTCTCTGAATCCGGCCAAGATCTCCGGTACCTGCGGGCGGCTGATGTGCTGTCTGAAGAATGAAGAAGCGACGTATGAGTACCTGAATGCCCGTATGCCGAAGCTGGGGGAGGAAGCGATCACGGCGGACGGACAGTCCGGTAAGGTGATCGAGCTGGATGTCCTGCGCCAGAGGGTCAGGGTGCTTTTTGAAGAGGGGGATTCGAAGGAGATTGTTGTGTTCCCCGTGTCGGATCTGACGTTTAAACCCAGGAAGAAGAAGGATCCTTCCCAGCAGGGAAAGAAACTGCGCGGCGAGAAGGGCGAGAGGCCGGAGCGCGGTGAGAAGGGCGCCCGGGGTGACCGTGCGGAGAGGCCGGAGCGCGGCGAGAAGGGAGCCAGAGGCGAGCGGGCGGAGAGACCGGAGCGCGGCGAGAAGGGAGCCAG
>CAJOQO010000229.1 GCA_905236545.1 uncultured Lachnospiraceae bacterium | reverse complement strand
GGTGGGTTGCTCATACGAACCTTGATTCTGTGCTTCGATAAATCGAGCACAGAATCAAGAACCGCATGGCAACCGCACAGGTAGAATGTATTTATTCAGCACCACCTGGAATTTCATTTACGGGAACCGGACCATGGGACGGATAAGAAAGAAACCTGCGAAAGGAATAAAAATATCGGTCTTTGTTCTGCCGGTTCTTATGGTACTTTGCTCCGTCCTCTGCTCCGCACAGGAGCCTCTTCCCGCCCGGTACAGTCTTGCGGAGGAAGGGAAAAAACCGAAGGTTCGAAGCCAGGGCAATACAGGAACCTGCTGGGCGATCTCCGCAGTGTCCGCGATGGAATCAGACCTGCTGCCTCAGACAAGGATCGAGCTGTCGCCGGATCACATGTCTCTGAGCAGCGGTTTCAATATCACGCAGGAGGATGGCGGCGACTACTACATGATCATGTCCTATCTGTCCGACTGGAAGGGACCGGTGCTCGAGGCGGAGGACCCTTACGGGGACGGCGTATCGCCGGAGGGACTGAACGCGGCGCTGCATGTGCAGGAGATGCGCATGCTGCAGACGCTGACGCGCGAGGAGGCGAAGCGGGCGATTCTGGAATACGGAGCCCTTCAGTCTTCCCTGTGCCTGGACCGGGAGCGGACCGATACGGAAGGTTTTTATTACTATAACCCGGTACAGTGCGCTTATTATGATCCTCTGGTGGAGAACCTGGATCACGATATTCTGATCCTCGGATGGGATGACACGTTCTCCCGGGATCATTTCCTGATCAGGCCATCCGTGGATGGCGCATGGATCTGTCAGAACACCTGGGGGGAATCCTTCGGAGAAGACGGGATCTTCTACGTTTCTTATGAGGACCGGAACCTGCTCAGAAAGGGAGGCATGGTCTATAACCGGATCGAATCCGCGGAGAACTACGACCGGGTATATGAAAACGACAGCCTCGGCTGGCAGGGAAGGCAGGGCTATGGAGAAGAAGGATGCTGGTTTTCGGGCGCCTTTACCGCGCAGGAGGACGGGCAGCTCGCCGCCGCAGGTCTTTACAGCACCGGCCCCGGAACGGTCTGCAGCATATATGTGATTCCCCACTTTTCCGGGGAAGAAGACCTGAAGAGCGTGGCGGCCCTGAACGGGGATCCGTCTGGATCTCCGGCCGCAGAGGCGAGGATGGATACGGCAGGATACTACACCATCGATCTGGACCGGCCGGCGGAGCTTTCCGCGGGCCAGGACTTTGCTGTCGTGGTCTGGATCAGAACAGAGGGAGAGGAGCGGCCGGTTGCCGTTGAGATGATAAAGGACAGCTATACCGCTCCGGTTTCTTTTGAGGGAAGGCGGACCTGGATCAGCAAGGACGGAAAGGACTGGGAGAGGACCCAGACGGTTTATCATACGAATCTTTGCCTGAAGGCATACACAAAGGGTCCGGCTGAGGATTCGACTGAGAACCCGGCTGAAGATTCAGTAGAGAACCCGGCTGAGAATCCGGCCGAGAACCCGGCTGAAGATTCTGCTGAGACTCCTGCTTTGCAGGATTGACATGCGGTCTGTTTCGGCCGGCTGAGGGCCGGACAGGACCGGAGAGAGGAAACGATCCGATGAGAAGAGAAATGATCGCGGCGACCGGGAACCGGGAGAAGATGGTGGAGATCCGTCAGATTCTTGCCGGTTCTGATATTGACCTGGTCACCATGAAGGATGCGGGGCTGGATCTTGATATTGTCGAGAACGGAGAAACCTTTGAGGAAAATGCGCTGATCAAGGCCCGTGCCGTCGCTGCGGCTTCGGGGAAGATGGCGATCGCGGACGACTCCGGGCTGGTCGTGGACGCCATGGGAGGAGAGCCGGGCGTTCATTCCGCGAGATGGATGGGACACGATACCTCTTACGACATCAAGAACCGGGAGATTATCCGCCTTGTTGATGAATACTGTGAGAAGGAGGAAGCCCGGGCCCTGCGCCATCCGGGATGCGAGGCGGACGGAACGCCAGGTCCGCTCAGATCGGCCCGCTTTGTCTGCGCGGTCGCAGTTGTATGGCCGGATGGAAAAGAGCGCGTGGTGAAGGGCGTTCTCGAAGGAAGGATTAACACCAGACAGTGCGGGAAGAATGGATTCGGTTATGACCCGATCTTCTATCTTCCGGAGTATGGGAAAACATCAGGTGAGATTCTGCGGGAGGAAAAGAACCGGATCAGCCACAGGGGACAGGCATTCCGGAAGATCCGTGCTATACTGGAGGAAGCATGAAGGTACTGGTTGTCAGCGATTCCCACGGACAGGATCTGCATATTGCGATGGCGCTGGACCGGGAATGGCCGGTTGATGCCATGCTTCATCTCGGGGATGTCCAGGAGGACGGGGATGAGTTCGGACTGATTCTCGCCGGGGAAGAGGTTCCCCTGTATCTGGTCAGGGGGAACTGCGATTATGATGTTTCGATTCCCCGCGTACAGATCCTGGAGCTCGCAGGACACCGCATCCTGATGACGCACGGACATGAACAAAGCGTCAGTTACGGAACCCGGATGCTGGCAGAGACGGCGCGGGAGAATGACTGTCAGATTGTCATTTACGGACATACGCATCGTCCGGAGATTGATGAGAGCGTTCCGGGACTTCTGATTCTGAACCCGGGGAGCATCACTTTTCCGCGGCAGAGAGGAAGGGAAAAAAGCTATATGATACTTGAACTGGAGGAAGGACGCAGCCCGCAAGCGCAGCTGAAGTTTTTTCCCGCCGGTTCGTGAAGCAGATGAGGAAACGCCCTGTGTACGGTGGATGAAAGGAAGACAGAAAGAGATAGCGGCATGTATACATTTTCAGACGAGATGCGCAGATCTTATGAGGGCAGTCCGCTCTCCTTTGTTTACTATCAGAATATCGATGGAACCGCTGTGCCGGTGCTTGCGTCGGACGGCTTCTGCAAAAATACCGGTATTGACCGCAGCCATGTTCTGGAGTGGCTGTCCGCGGGACTGTTTGAGCGTATGCATCCGGACGACGTCGGAACGATGAAGCGGATCAGCAATGATTTTCTGCTGCAGAAAGGAACCTACGACGTTCTTTTCCATTGCCGGCTCGGCAGCCATTATCACATTATCCATGGCAGCGGGAAATGGCACACGATGCCGGACGGAACGGAGCTGGCGGTCATTCAGTATATGGATGTCACCAAGGCGCATGAGCGGATGATGAGCGTTGAGGAAATCTACGATCTGAACCGCCGGGATGTATTTTACACCGACTCGATCACGGGGCTTCCGAACCTGAACTATCTGCATGAGTACGGCAATGAGAAGGCGCGTGTCATCCGCTCGGAAGGGAAGAAGCCGACGGTTGTTTTTATCGACATCTTTTCCATGCAGTCCTATAACTACCAGTACGGCGTCCGGGAGGGAGATGAACTCCTGCGTCTGACGGGACAGGAGATCAAGGCACAGTTCCCGGATTCCCTCCTGATCCGCGGCGCAAATGATCATTTTATCCTGATCACGGAGCAGGACAGCCAGAGCGGCGTGGGGAAGATCGCGGTGGGAATCGAGCAGGCGGATGACAACATCCGCAGGCGCGCAAACGGCGTCACATCCGGGATCCGCTGCGGCATATGCGCGGTAGACGGGGAGATGGACGTAAGAGACGCCCTGGATCACGCGAGACATGCGCTGCGGCGGATCAATAAGGACATGACGAAAACCTGGGCGGTTTTCTCCCAGGAAGCGGATAACCGCTACTGGCGGGAGAGGTACGTCATCGAGCATTTTGACAGAGCGATCGAAGAGGGATGGATCAGGATCTATTATCAGGGGATCACCCGTGTAAAAACCGGATCGGTTTCTTCCTTTGAGGCGCTTGCCAGGTGGATGGATCCCGTCCGGGGAATGATCTCGCCGGGAGATTTTATTCCGGCTCTGCAGGAGTATCACCAGCTTTATAAACTGGATATCTATATGTTCGAGCAGGTCTGCAGGGATGTCCTGGTGCGTATGGAGCACAACCTGCCGCTGACACCTGTTTCGGTGAACTTTTCCAGGCAGGATTTCGATCATGTCGATGTGGTCGGGAAGATGAATGAACTGTATGCAAAATATGATCTGGACCGGTTTGTCGATAAGAGCTTCTTTATCGTGGAGATAACGGAACAGGATCTGGCAGCCGGCGCGGAGCATCTGGAACAGCAGATGCATAAGATCCATGAAAACGGGTACCGCCTGTGGCTGGATGATTTCGGCAGCGGTTATTCCGCGATCAATATGTTCAGCCGTTTCAGCTTCGACCTGGTCAAGTTTGATATGGAGCTGCTCCGTCACCTGGACGATAATGGCGGCGCAAACCGTGTCATCCTTCGGGAGATGATGAATATCTCGAAACAGCTGGGAGCCCATACCCTGATTGAAGGCGTGGAGACGCAGGAACAGCTGGACTTTGTCCAGGAGATCGACTGTGAACTGGTTCAGGGGTACTACTATTATAAACCGGAGCCGCTGGAGGAGATTCTGTATCGGACAGGCCATGGCGGGAAGGTGGGACCGTGTGAGACGAAAGAAGAGCGGGAAGCGCTGGAAGCGGAGTGGATGGAATCCTGAAGCAGAAAGAACCCCTCCGGAAAAAGGATCCGGAGGGGTTTTGTTTAATACAGATCTACGGTCAGGCCGTTTGGAATTCCCTTTTTATCTTTCAGTGTTATACTCAGAAATGAACCTTTCTTAAGTGTAACCTTTGAGCCATTTTTGATCTGCTTTCCGGGATTATGGTTGTCGAACAGAAAAATATTCTCTAATTTCCAGCCTTTTCCGGCCTTTATATTAATCTTGCCGGAGAGTTTATTCCCTTTTATTCCGCAGTAGAAGGAAGACTTAAGCCTTGATGTCAGATCCTTGCTTCCAAGCGTGACTTTGGAAACAGGGCAAACATATTTCACGAGCTTTATACTCAGCGTGTGAGACGTTGTTTTTTTGCCTTCCTTATATTTGAAACGGAACTTTATGGTTCCTGCTTTTTTCGGACTCATAAGAATGTTCAGCTTACCATTCAGTTTTTCCAGCTTTATTCCGGCACATTCTTTTCCGCTCAGCACCTTCAGGGAACCTTTTACACACTGACCGTTGCTGTCGCCTGACGGCAACAGGTAGTAATTCATTGTCCGTTTTGTGACCCGATAATCAGTTTTTTCCAGATATGAGAACTTGCTGTCCCCCGCCATGGCATACGTGGCGATGAAGGCAGCTGCAATCAGTGTAAACAGTACAAGAACGCCGCTTTTCAAAAAACCTCTTTTTTGTCTCATGAACCATACCCCTTTCCTGATCTTTCCTGATCGTTTCTTCGGTTTCGCTTCCCACCGCGTGAGAGGGGAGAAGCATCTGTACCCTTACATTGTAGTTTTGATATACAGATTATTCAAGTGACATACTGATAGCGTTTTGAGGTATTTTGCGATTCTCGAACTCCGAAAAATAATATTTGACAAACCAGTTCCGGCATACTATAATGCATCTTGTCTTGGGAACAGGATTGCGGGGTGTGGCTCAGTTTGGCTAGAGCACCTGCTTTGGGAGCAGGGGGTCGCAAGTTCGAATCTTG
>CAJOQO010000228.1 GCA_905236545.1 uncultured Lachnospiraceae bacterium | reverse complement strand
TTCCAGTCCTCCGGAAGGAAGGGAAGCGCATGGGTTTTCGCCCAATGATGAGAATGAGCCGTCTCATCTGAACATATCATATTGAGACCATTATAAGAAAAAGAGTTGGTTTCTACATGGCCGGCTCTTTCTTTTTCAGGATTATCCAAAAACTGCCACCTGTACAGTTGGATCGCTTTTAGCGATCCAACTTCACCCCCTTCATGCAGTCTGCCGGATAAATGGGGTTTGATCATGAAAAGAATAGATTCAGCGCAGAATTGGAAAATGAAAATCGCGGGTGAGGATATCGTATATCCGGCTTTTGTTCCCGGATCGGTGTATAACGACCTTATCCTTGCGGGACGCCTTGAGGATCCCTATTACAGAGACAACGAAGATGCGGCGCTCGCCCTCATGAAAAATGATTTTATCTATTCGGGAACCTTTGATGCCGATCTGAGGGAAGTGACAGGCAGCGACGAGGTGCTTCTTCGTTTCCACGGTCTTGACACAATCGCGGACATCACGCTGAACGGATGCAGAATAGGCAGCACGGACAACATGCACCGGGTGTGGGATTATTCGGTCCGGGAACTGCTTAAGGACACCGGAAATGAGCTGGAGATCACCTTCCATTCACCTGTCCGGTTCATAGCGAAGGAGTATGCAGCGGATCCGGCGATCCTGGGGACAGAGGATGCCATGCGCGGTTTTCCGAAGATCCGGAAGGGGCATTATATGTTCGGATGGGACTGGGGTCCCAGGCTGCCGGATGCGGGGATCTGGAGGGAAGTGGAGCTTCTTCACGTTAGCAGGGCGCGTCTTGAAAGTGTATATGTGAGTCAGAAGTTTTCCGATGATCTGAAGCAGGTTACTCTGGAGATCCATGCAGCGCTCCGATATGCGGAAGGCGTGAGCGGTGTCACCTGCCGCCCTGCTGCGGCCGTAAGCATTGCTGCGCCAGGCGGAGCAGCGCTGCCTTGCAGACCGGATCTTGTTTTTGATGAAAACGGTGCCGGAAGCGTTTCTCTGACGATCGATCAGCCGCAGCTGTGGTGGCCCAACGGCCTGGGGCAGCAGCCTCTTTATACAATCGCTGTGGAACTGTTCGATGACAAAGGCAGCCTCATCGATGACTGGCGAAGGCGCATCGGGATCCGCAGGATGGAAGTAAGCACAGCGAGGGACGCATATGGGTCGGAATTCGCCCATATGGTAAACGGCGTCAAATTCTTCGCGATGGGTGCAGATTATATCCCGGAGGATAATATCCTGGCGCGCACGAACAAAGAGAGAACGTTCCGCCTGATCCGGCAGTGTGTGGATGCGAATTTTAACTGCATCCGCGTCTGGGGCGGCGGCCTGTATCCCTCTGATGATTTTTATGACGCCTGTGACGAAATGGGTCTCGTCGTATGGCAGGATTTTATGTTCGCATGCGCCAATTACAGACTGACACGTGCTTTTGAAGAGAATATTCTGGCCGAGCTCAGGGACAATGTCCGAAGGCTGCGCCATCATGCAAGCCTGGGCCTGTGGTGCGGCAACAACGAGATGGAAATGTTCGTCAAGAAGGGCGAATGGGGAGCCGAAAACGAGATCCGGAGCGATTACGTGAAGATGTATGAGTATCTGTTTCCAAGGCTTCTTGAAACAGAGGATCCCGACCGTTTCTACTGGCCCGCTTCTCCTTCGTCAGGCGGCGGATTTGACGAACCCAACGACGAGAACAGGGGCGACGTGCATTACTGGGATGTCTGGCACGGAAACAAGCCGTTTACAGAGTACAGGAAATTCTATTTCCGTTACCTGTCCGAGTTCGGATTCCAGTCCTTCCCTTCGCTCAGGACGGTAGAGAGCTTCACGCTGCCGGAAGACCGGAATGTATTCTCCTACATCATGGAAAAGCACCAGAGGAATGCGTCGGCCAACGGAAAGATCATGAACTATATGGAGCAGACCTTCCTGTATCCCAACGATCTGGATACGCTGATCTATGCGTCGCAGCTTCTGCAGGGCGAAGCGATCCGGTATGGCGTGGAGCATTTCAGGAGGAACAGAGGCCGCTGTATGGGAGCAATCTACTGGCAGCTGAATGACTGCTGGCCGGTAGCGTCATGGGCGTCCATAGACTACTTCGGAAGATGGAAAGCGCTTCATTACTATGCCAGAAGGTTCTTCTCTCCGCTGCTCCTTTCCTGTGAGGAGGAAGGTCTTCTCAGCCAGACGATGAACACCAATGCCGAACCCTTCCCGGTCAGGAAGTCGATTCGTCTGAATGTGGCGAATGAATCCATGGACACAAGAAATGTGACCGTCAAATGGCAGCTCCGGGACCGGGACAGCTCTGTGATCCGGGAGGGAAGCCGGAATCTTGCGGTTGAGCCGCTGGCCTGTGTATGGCTTGAAAAGGAAGAGCTGGATGACGCGAGACTCTATGAGAACTATGTAAGCTATCAGCTGTATGAGGCGGGCCGGGAGGTTTCCGGCGGAACCGTGCTTTTTTGCGCACCGAAGCATTTCCGGTTCCTTGATCCGCAGCTGCAGATCAGCGCGGACGGCGATGAGATAACAGTCCGGGCTGCTCATTATGCAAAGAGCGTTGAGATCCGGAACGGGAATGACGACCTTATCCTCTCCGACAATTTCTTTGATTTAAACGGTGGGGAAAAACGTGTAAAGGTCCTGAGAGGGAATACGGATAAACTGGAAGCGAGAAGTGTTTATTCCATAAAATGATGCTTGCAATGAATCACACGGGCCGGCGGCCGGATCCCTGCGGTTTTGAAGATCCGGAAGATCTTTTGGGGATGGATTTTGATGATAAGACAGTTATAATAGAGAAAAGGTGTTTGAACAGAAGTTTTTTGAAGATGGAGATCGAAACAATGAAAAAGACCGGCAGACGGAAAAAATGGAAGCTTCTGATTATATTCATCTGGATACTGTTTATGGCTGCAGTCAGCATTGGTTCCTTTTTTCTGCAAAGAGACAGTGCTTATAAAAAGGCAAAAACCGAGTTGATGGATCAGGCAGAAATCATTTCCGGTCAGTTCACCAGCCTGGTCGATACAAACTATTATACCCGGGCTGCTTTGTACGACAGGATGTTCTCAGAGGTCAAATCGCTTTCTTTTGCGCTGGAAAGCTATGGTAATATCAGGGAGGCCAAAGGTCTTCTGGAGGACATTGTAAGCACAACTGAGATGAAGAACCTCTGGATCTATGACAGAGACGGGAATATTGTGTTTGGAAGCGGTGACGCTCCGAAATGCCCGATAGAACCAGACTATATTCCTGCCTTCCTGGATGCAAGGGAGTATAAATCGGAAGAATACATCTTTGATAAAGATGACAGGTACCTGATCACAACACGTCTTTTAGATAAAGACAAAAACAGTCTTTTATGGGGCGTGAAGGACAGATGGCTTGTCTATGTGAAGGACATCTTTACGGATGCGCAGAAGGACGTAGTAAGGTTCTTTGACTGGGATCAGGTGCTCCAGAGCATCTCGATCGGCAGCGGGAATGGAGCTGTGCTGGCTGTTTCGCTGATTGATGGCACCGTGCTCTCTTCTTCTGATCCTGACGCCAGAACGAAACCGGTGGAAGATCTCAGGATTAAAAAGGTCGGGAAAAAGGAAGTTCTTTCTGTTGACCAGCTTCTGGAAGAGTTCCCGCAAATGGGCGAGGTCAAGGAGATCGAGGTTGATTCGGTCTGTTATTATGCAACCAGGATGGACATAGACTTTGACCTGTTTCTGGTGATGTTCCCGGTGCAGACAATTGAAAATGAAGTGATGAATGAGACGGTATTCCTGATCCTGCCGGTGCTCCTGATTACCGGTATCGGTATATTCTATGTGTTCTGCCTTGCCGCCTGGCAATCGGAGCAATCGCAGAATCCTGCCGATAATAAGGGAAGATCGCCGGTACTGATGATCGGAAAACTGAGAATCTATACCGTTCTGGCTGTACTCCTGGTATTTGCCCTTTCTCTTTATCTGGAAACTCATATCGTGTATTCCCGGATGTTCCAGTATACCAGCACTACAGCAGAAGATGTAATGAAAAAAAAGAGTGATTCGGATAAGGAGCTGGAAGACTTACATAAATGGGTGAACAACGGAAACCTGGAAAAGACCAGAATTGCCCGATGTATCCTTCTGCATGCAGATCAGGGAAATGTGGACAGAAAGTATGTTTCTGATCTGGCGGACAGTCTGAATGTCAGCAGCGTTTATCTGTTTGACAACCGGGGAAAGGTTCTGGTCACAAATGCTCCTTATGACGGCTTTATCATCGATGAGGAATCTCCTTTCCATGCTCTTTTGGAAGGTACGGAGTCAGTGATCCTGCAGCCGGAACAGGAAGATGCCTCCGGGAGAGTACAGCAGAGAACCGGAGCGACGATGATCGATGAGAGTAACCGGGTTGCAGGAGCTGTTGTGATTGCAGCCGACATTCTTCCCTCGCTTTCGGATGACCTGAGCTTTGCAACTGTCTTTCAGAGGGTTTTCCTGAAAGATACCACCGTTGTTATGGCCGTTGACAGTGAGAATAAGAAGATCCGTTATTTCGCTCAGGTGAATGGCGCGCTGCTGGTGAGTGACCAGCTCTCCTATGATTATACGGAGGCTGAAATAACTGCTTTGGGAGTGGATGAAAGCCTGGTCAGAGATTATTACAACGGCGAAATGTTTGCTCTGGATAATCGGTATTTTGCTTCCGTCAGGCGATATGATAATGTATTCCTGATGGTGCTGAGACCTCTGGTATTCATTGATGCCGGCAGTTTCCTGTCAGTCATCTTTGTTACTGTCGCGACATTGCTTTTCTTTATCCTGCTGATCATTGGTGCCGGCAGGTTTATAATGATTCCTGTGGAAGCCTCCGGAGCAGCGGATGATCTGGAGTCGGAAAATCAGGAAGGGAATCAATCTGCGCCGGATGGAAACAAAGGCAAAGACGATGAGATTACGCTGCTGGAAAGCCTTACAAACAGGAATAAACCATATTTCGAGGAACGGTGGCCGGCTGACGGGAAAAAATGGAGCGCCAGAACCTCGATGGAAAAGTTTCCTGTAATTGTAAAACTGATCTGTGTTATTACACTTGTCGTTCTCTTTCTGTATATTTTTATCGAAGGAGAAAACGCGATATTCTATTACAGCCTCACCGGGTACTGGAGCAGCGGGATCAATCTGTATTCTGTTACATCCTGCATTATCGAGATCATCATTCTCGTATTGCTGAAAGAGATCATTCACAAAGTCTTTTATCTGATTGCCAGAGTTGCGCAAAGGAAGGGAGAATCCATCTGCCATCTTTTAGACAGCTTTACCGGGTATATTCTGTTTATTTCAGGCATATTTGTGATTCTGGGAACACTGGGGGTGAATCTCGCTGCCATGAGTTTAACCGCAGGTGTCGCAGGTGTCATATTCGGTATCGGATGCCAGAATATTGTAGCGGATATCCTGGCCGGAATCATCATGACTTTTGAAGGGGTGGCATGTGCCGGCGATTTTGTTTCCTATAACGGCAAGTATGCGCTGATCCAGAGCGTTGGTGTCAGGACGACGAAGCTGAAGTGGTTCAGCGAGATAACCTTTGTCAGGAACAATGAGTTTAAGAACTATATCAGTATGCCATCTGATGCCATAGGCCGGGTGGTAGTGACTCTCGGCATTGACCTGAAGGAATCCCTGACCCGGGTGGAAAGCATTATAGAAAAAGACCTTCCCCTGATCCACAGGAATCTCTGCGAGGCGATTGGGGAAGAGATCCGGTGCCCGACCTATCGCGGTGTGCAGAGCATTGAAGACAATGGAATAAAGCTGTCATTTGCTGTATCGTGTAAGGGCATGCACTTTGGATGGATGAGAAGGCTGATGAGCCGGGAGCTTCTGCTGATGTGCGAACGCAACGGGATCCGTCTTGAGATGCCTCAGATTGTTGTCCATGAGTCTGCGGATGATTCGGAGAAACGGTAACGGACGAGGCGGAAAGGTGAAGTATCATCAGTCATTGTGAAATAAGGAGGAGGAGCTGCGGCTCCTCCTCCTTTGGAAACGGATCTGCGTCCGACCTGTTTTTTCATGCGCGTGCAGTTTTACCGGCCATAAGGCTATAAAGCTATATGGCTGTCTGCGATCTTTCTGTCAGAGCTCCGCCTTCCACAATCCGTGCAGATTGCAGTATTCATAGGCTGCGATTACTTCATCGCCGTCAGTCAGCGCGAAGACAGCGACAGGCTTTTCGCCTGGCTTCAGCGTTTTGCGCTGACGGCCCTGTCTGGTTTCCAGGATGATCCATTCAATGAAGTGGGCGTCCAGCATGGGGTGCTCAACTGCGCCGACGGTGACCGTGACGGTGGATCCGTCAATGGTAATGACTGGCACATGCTTTTCCCCGGCCGCATCGGTTGTGTTCGGCACAAGCGCTTTCATTTCCTCACCGCAGCACTGGCAGCGGACGCCGGAATCGTGGATATACGCAATGATATTTCCGCAGTGTTCACATCGATAGAAGGTCATAGGGTTTACGCTCCTTTCCGTAACTATACTTCGGGCAGCTCTTCTGGCAGCTCAGCTTACACCTCAACACAGGGGCCGCAGTCCCAGATTGTTTCCATA
>CAJOQO010000227.1 GCA_905236545.1 uncultured Lachnospiraceae bacterium | reverse complement strand
GATCGCAGTCGGCAAAGAGCTCAGCCGGAGTGGGCTACAGGTTTGCGATGGGGAAGCCATCCGCAGGCCGGGGCATACACACCCTGATCACCATGCTGCAGCCACAGGGATCCTTTTTCCTGTCACAGATGCTTCATGTACTCGGACACGCTCTCCCCCATCACCTCATGGAACACCCTGGAGAAGTACTTCCGGTCTGTAAACCCTGTCTCGTAGGCTACATCCTTGACATTCGTCTCACCCTTTCCGAGCAGCTCGGCAGCCTTCCGGATCCTGTACTCCCGGATAAAACGCGCGAACGGGGTTCCGATATCCCTCGCAAAGAGATAGCTCAGATACTCCGGGCTGATATTCAGCTGCTGCGCGATATACTGCTGGTTCAGGTTTCCCTTATATCCGCTTTCGATCATCTGCAGGGTTTTAATCACAAGCTTATGCGCCTGCGGATACTGCTTGTCCAGGCTTTTGCTCTCCTCATCGCTGCGTGATCCATATTTCAGGATATGTTCTATGTTATCCAGCGTCTTCTGGAGTTCCCCACGCATCGGCGGCTTCAGGATATAGTCATCACACCCCAGCTTCATCGCCTCCCTGGCATACTCGAATTCCGCGTAGGCGCTCGTGAGAACAAATCTAGTATCCAGTCTCTGCTCTCTGGCGGCACGGATCAGCTCCAGCCCGGACATATAAGGCATCTTGATGTCCGTAAATACCACGTCAGGATGCATGTCCTGAATCATCTCCAGAGCTGTCCTGCCGTTTGCCGCGCTTCCGACGATCTGATACTTCTCCCCCAGAGATGAGATCAGGTCGCACAGCCCTTCCCTGGCACGCTGTTCATCCTCCGCTACAATGATTCTCACAATAACAGCCTCCCATCTTCCTGTCCGTCCGGCCGTTCAAACCTGCAGAGCCAGCCATCTGTTTTTATCCGCCGATCCCGCCTTGCAGGGGCAACCGTCTGTTTTTATCCGCCGATCCCGCCTTGCAGAGTCAGTCGTCCATCCCTGATTCTTCCTCCCCGCCCGGAAGATACTCCGGAATCGGCAGATGGATCGTGAAGCGCGTCCCTTCTCCCACGGCGCTCCACATACGGATGGACAGCTTGCTCCCATAATAGATCCTCAGCCTGGCCGCGACATTTTCTATTCCGATGCCGGTTCCTTCCATATGCATCGAGGCATCCCCGGACAGCACGGCGTTGATCTTCTCCTGCTGCTCCTTCGTCATCCCGCACCCGTTGTCCTCGATGGTGATCTTCATCCGGTCATCCTCCATCTGCCCGGTGACGCTGATGAAGCATCCGCTCTGCTTCTCGGCAAAGCCATGCCGGATCGAGTTTTCCAGAAACGGCTGCAGGAACAGCTTGCAGCATGGCCATTCCAGGTATTCCTCCGGGAAGTCAACCCTGTAATTGAACACATCCATCAGCCGGAACTTCTGAAGGGCAAGATACTGGCTGGCCCACTCCACCTCGTCTCCCAGCGTAACAGCCTCGAAGGATCTCGAGTACGCGTACCGCATGATGTTTGAAAGCATGCGGAGCATCATGGAAACCTCTTCATTGCCCTGCTCCACGGCGCTCATGTTGATTGCGTTGAGCGTATTGCATAGAAAATGCGCGTTGATCTGTGACTGAAGCGCATGCATCTGCGCGTCCGCCGTCTGTCTGACAGACTGCAGCTTTTCCTCATTCTGCCTGCGGTTGAGCTCTCTCCATTCCTCCAGAGCGTCTGCCATGTCGTTATAATTGCGGGCAAGCGTCCAGATCTCGTCATTGCCCTTCACCTCGATCCTGGTTTTCCAGAAGCCCTGCTTCACCAGCTTCATCGCCTTGCCGATGCTGCGGATCGGCCTGAGCTCGTGGTTCGTGAAGAGCAGCAGCAGAACGCTGATCAGAAAAATCGCAGCCATGAAGATCCAGACACCCTTCTCGTACTGGGCGTTGACACTTCTCTTCATGGCATCCAGATCCGTCAAAAGATGCAGGGACCAGTCGGAACCCTCGATCTTACGGCTTAACACACTGGTTCTTTTCTCATTGCAGAGATCGTCAAGGTTTCTTTCCAGCGCATTCTCGTCCTGCGCGTAGAGTACCGTTCCCTTACTGTCGGTGATGCAGGCGCTTGTATAGTTGTTCTCCATCCCGGCGATCTTTTCAAAGAAGTCCTCTACACTGGTCAGGGCAAAGCTGAAAACGAGGATACACCTGAGATTCTCTGAGTTTCTCTGATTGCCCGGCAGGGCGAACGCAATATGGAGAAGATTCCTGGTTGTGCTGATCGTAACGCCCTTGACGGAAAGCGTAAAGGAATTCGGCCTGGTCACGGAAGCCGCCCGCGGGACCGTATCACGGTTCAGCTGTGCCTTCAGATCACGACACAGCAAAAGCAGCTCCTCCCGGTTCGATTCATTCCAGAGATTATTCTCCGGATACAGATTGTAGATCGTCCGGTTCTTCTGGATGAAAATCTCTCCGTCGGCCGTTACAAAGGCCGTGTTCAGAAGATCCGGCATATTGCTCCTGACCAGCTGGTCTGTTGAATTGGTCAGCGTCAGCTTCGCGCTGATATCCTCCATGTCTTCCATATAGTGAAGCGCACAGTCACTCAGGACGGGATCCAGGGACACCGTCGCGCCGGTCTTCATATCGTTGCGCAGCTCCCTGGCAATCGTATCGCTCTCTATATCAAGCACCACGCTGCCGGAGTGCTCATTGGTCGACGCGAGATACTCCAGATACTGATCCTGCAAAAACCTGTGGAAAGCGAATGCGACCAGGATCAGGACAGTGATGGTGATTGCCGCAAGCCGCACGGAGAAATGCGTCCGCCAGTAATTCCAGATCCGTCTGAACATAACGAAAACATCCCTCCTGACCCGTGACAGATCCTTACTTCCTGCAGGTAATCGTAATCTTTGCCTGATCCTCTCCCTGGACATAGAACTTCAGTCCGGGCAGATCTCCCTCCACGATCACAGATACCTGATCCTTCTTCTTCTTCGCGATCACCCACGCGGCCACGCTTCCGTCCTGCTTCACGATATGAGTGCGCGCCTCGCCTGTTTCGCCGGGCTGGTACCAGCTGATCTGAAGATCCTTTTCATACGCATAGTCCGGCCTAGTCCGGCACGGACCGGTCGGCAGGAGCGTATTCTCCCTGACAAAGAGGGGAAGGTGCAGATAGTCATACTGATGTCGGTACCATCTTCTGCCCGCCTCTGTCTTTCCGCTGAACAGGTCCGTCCAGGTTCCCTCCGGCAGATAATAATCAGCCGTCCCGTCCTCCCGGAAGACAGGCGCGATCAGAAGGCTTTCCCCAAGCATATACTGCATATCCAGGAAACGGACGGCAGGATCGTCCGGATACTCCAGAATCATCGGACGCATCAGCGGCACGCCTGTTCTGTGTGCGTCTGAAGCCAGACGGTAAATATAAGGCATGAGGAAGCATTTCAGATTGCTGAAATGCTTCAGCACTTCAGAAGCTTCTTCGCCGAACAGCCATGGAATCCGGTAAGATCCGGATCCGTGCAGACGGCTGTGGGAAGACAGAAGTCCGAACGCCGTCCAGCGCTTATACAGATCCGGCGTCGCTGTGCTCTCAAACCCGGAGATATCATGGCTCCAGAAGGAGAATCCGCTCATCGCAAGGGACAGCCCCCCGCGCAGCGTCTCTGCCATAGAGGGATAGGTTGCCATACAGTCCCCGCCCCAGTGAACCGGGAACTGCTGGGAACCGACCGTCGCGCTGCGCGCGAACAGGACAGCATTGCCCTTTCCCCGCTCCTGCTCAAGGACTTCAAAGACACACCGGTTGTAGAGCAGGGTATAATAATTGTGCATCGCCTCAGGATCCGCTCCGTTGTGGTACCGGACATTTACCGGGATCCTCTCTCCGAAGTCCGTCTTGAAGCAGTCGATTCCCATAGCGCACAGCCGGCGAAGCTTCTGCTGGAACCAGGCATATGCCTCCGGGTTGGTAAAGTCCACGATCCCCATGCCATATTCCCAGTTATCGGTCTGCCAGACTCCCTTCCCGTCCGACCGCATCAGAAGGTATCCCCTGTCCATCGCCTCGTGGAACAGCGCTGTGTTCTGCGCGATATATGGATTCATCCAGACGCAGACCTTTACGCCCTTTTCATGATTGCGCCGGATCATCCCTTCCGGGTCAGGGAACTGTCTTCTGTCCCATTCAAAATCACACAGGCGGAACTCCCGCATCCAATAGCAGTCATAGTGAAAAACCGACAACGGAATATCCCTTTTCTTCATTCCCTGGATAAATGAGCTTGTCGTTTTTTCATCATAACTGGTCGTGAAAGAGGTAGACAGCCACAGGCCGAAGCTCCAGGCCGGCGGAAGCGCGGGCCTGCCCGTCATCGCGGTATACCGCTCCAGCACCTTCTTCAGAGAAGGGCCGTAAAAGAACAGGTATTCCATCGCTTCATCCTGTACGCTGAAGCCGGTATATCCCACCTTCTCGCTGGCAGCCTCGAACTCAACGTTCCCGCTGTGGTTGACGAGAACGCCGTACCCTCTGCTTGTCATGAAGAAGGGGATGCACTTGTAGGCGATATTGCTCGCCGTCCCTCCATCCTCGTTCCAGGTCTGTATGCTCTGCCCGTTCTTGACGAAACTGGTAAACCGCTCTCCAAACCCATAGATGCACTCTCCCGCCTCCAGAGAAAGCTCATTGACGATGTAAGGCTTCTTCCTGGTCTCATCCAGATAATTCTCTCCCGGCAGCATCGTGGACGGTCTGCGGTCCCATTCCATATAGCCCAGATTGCGGAAGCCGCATCGGGTGATAACCTTGTTGTCTTTCTCGAAGCTGTAGCCGAATTCCTGCTTATTCACCCTTACACACAGGCTGCCCGTTTCCATGATGTAGGAATCCCCGTCATCGGCAATTTCTGTCTTCTGCGGGTTTTCAAAGATGGAAAAAGCGGGCTTGTGCGTGTTGTATCCTTCATGGTGAACGATTTTCACACTGATCGTATCCGGCCCGACAGCACGGAATGTAACCGTCAGGCAGGGGACGTTCACCGTATCGCCTTTTTCCGGTACCTTCCGAAGCGGCACCAGCAGACGCATCCCGTCTTCCAGCTGCTCCATCTCCCAAACCTGCGCCGCATAATGCTCCTGCATTTTCTGGCTTCTGAGCCAGTATCCTTCCGTAAACCGCATTCCTTTCCTCCGTTTCAGAACCCATAAGGACTGTTGCTGTTTTCAGGTCCTTACCTGGCCGGCAGCCACACCTTCATCTCATTCTCCCCGCGGTTCGCCCAGGCAAAATACGGAATGAACGAAATCTCCGTCTCGCGGCAGACAGTGGGACGGTATCTGTGATACAGTCCTTCCTCCTGCGTGGAGGACAGTCTCCATCCATGCGCCGTCAGGCGTACGATCTCCTGGTCTCCGATCCGGTCCGGGCTCTCCTGAAAGGAAGTCTTTGTATCGATTACCAGATGGTCCAGAAGCTTTCCGTTGTCCGTCTCCTCCGCACAGTAGACAAGCGGGCCTCTTGCCACGCATACCTTTCCGATATCTTCCCGCACGTTTAAGTCTGCCTGCAGAAGAACCGTCTCCATCGGAAAATGCGCCTTCAGCGTCATGTGTCCCCAGTCTCCGGTCATATACAGATAACCGCCTGCTCTGTGTGTCTCAAACCCGTCCGGAAGCTGCGGAAGCTGCGGATCCCCGCACCACTGCGGCAGTCTCATCGCCAGGGTATCATGAACCTTCTCCTGACCGCATGGATCAACCGTGATGGTTACATGGCCATCCCACGGAAAGCCCGACGCAACCTTCAGTTTCAGGGTGCCGTCCTTTGCCTTCCGGACAAGCTCCATATCAAAGTACTGGTGCAGGAATAACGTATCGGAGTTCCGGGTTGCCGCGTACATCCCGATGCCTGTGATGAGTCTGGCAAGATTCGGGGGACAGCAGGCGCAGCGCATCCATTTTCTTCTGAGCGCGAATACATGCTCCTTGCGGGCATCCACCCTGTCCGCCTTCGGCCAGACATCCAGAGGATTCACATAGAAGAAACTCTTCCCGTCCAGCGCGATTCCGGAAAGGATCCCGTTGTACAGCTCCTTCTCACAGATCTCCGCATATCCGGCATCCGCCTCCAGCTCAAGCATGCG
>CAJOQO010000226.1 GCA_905236545.1 uncultured Lachnospiraceae bacterium | reverse complement strand
GTAGTTCGGGAACTGTCCGATCTCGACATCACACATATCCGGCGCGCCGCTGCCTGCCTGCAGGGACATCATCAGCTTGTTGTGCATATCGGAATACGGATAAGTGCTGAACGTGACATTCAGCTGCCTGTCCGGGTTCTGCTCGTTCCACAGCTCAACCATCTTTCCGTAGAACTCATTGTGCGCGTCTACGAAGGACCACAGCTCAAAATGGGTTCCGTCTTCCGGTCCGACTGTCGTGACCGCATCCGCTCCGGCCTCGGTCTCTTCCGCCTGGGCGATCACGCCGCATCCAAGAACCATGGAAGCTGCCATCGCGCAGCTCAGCACTGATCTAAGCATTCTCTTCTTCATACGTTCTGTTTCCTCCTTACTGATCAACTTGACTGAAACAACAACTGGTTTCCGGGATCTCCGGCTTTCGTGTGTTGTCCGAACCGTATGTCCTTCCGATTCGTCATTCTGTCCAATCTGCCTGCCCGAAGATCTGTTTTATAGTCAAACTATAGATCCTGTTCCGCATCTTGTCAATAGATATTTGAAATATTTTATGTTCTTTTCAAAGTATCTCCCGGGAAAAGCGCATTTCGGCAGATTTCACGTCGTATGAGCCGTTTTTTTGGTCATTTCAACCATGCATTTTACTTGCATTTCAAATTGTACGTTCCTATAATGTCCGTACAAGACTATTTTTACGGCATTCTAAAGAAGTATTGATTATATCCGTGTTTCCTGGAAGCCTCCGGCGGACCGCCGGGCGGCGCAAAGGAAGACCCATTCTCCATAGTTTTGTTGTTCCCTGTTATTTTAGTTTGAAGTAAACTACAGAAACAGAATAAGGATCGGAGGTTTTGCCATGCTTCATATCCATTCGCTCACAGAAGGGCTGGAACT
This sequence comes from uncultured Lachnospiraceae bacterium, assembly GCA_905236545.1. GTDB lineage: Bacteria > Bacillota > Clostridia > Lachnospirales > Lachnospiraceae > Porcincola. The sequence goes on along the minus strand of CAJOQO010000226.1, from coordinate 2,208 downwards.
GTTCAAGGCGCTTGGCTCTGAGATACGTGTTGAGATCGTCAATATCCTGCTTGAAAACAAAGCCGGGATGAATATGAATGAACTGGCCGCTCATCTGAATATCACGAACGGAGCGCTCACAGGCCATATCAAAAAGCTGGAGGACTGCGGGATCGTCAAGGTCCGAAGCGACAACTCCGGCCACGGCAATAAGAAGATCTGTTCCGTGCACCTTGACAAGATCCTCATCGACCTGCAGTCCCTGGATGATAACCGCAATATCTTTACAACCTCCATCCGGGTCGGACAGTTTGCTGACTACGAGGTGTATCCGACCTGCGGACTGGCCAGCCCGAATCACCTGATCGGCGAGGTGGACGACGTGCGGTATTTCGCCCATCCCGACCGCTATGACGCTGACATTCTCTGGTTCACAAAAGGGTATGTGGAGTATATCGTCCCGAACTTCATTCCGTTTTCCCAGAAGATCGATGAGATCTGCTTTTCCATGGAGCTCAGCTCGGAAGCGCCCGGCATCAACAACGACTGGCCGAGCGACATCAGCTTTTATGTCAACGGGATCCATCTCGGCGACTGGACCAGCCCCGGCGATTTCGGGGATGTACAGGGCGTCTTCACGCCGGACTGGTGGTTCCCGAACTGGAACCAGTACGGACTGCTGAAGATGCTCGTCATCAACCGGCACGGCACCTTCATCGACGGGCTGAAGATCTCCGACGTCTCGATCGATACCTTCCGGCTCACCTTCAAAAGCTCGATCCGCCTGAAGATCGCCGTCAACAGCGACGCCGCGCATGTCGGAGGCCTCACCATCTACGGCAAGAGCTTCGGCAATTACAACCAGGACATCAATGTCCGGATCGCGTACTCTCCGATCGATTCCGCACGGGGCGCAGTCTCCGGCTGAACACGGATACGGCAAGCCATTTCGTTCGTGAGTATAACAAAAGGACGCCGCGTCCCGTGACGCGGCGTCCTTTTGAAGTTACAGCCAGCACTGATCCGGCGCAAGTTCCTGCACAAAGATGCGGGAATTGTCCTTCGCGTGCTTTGCCTGGTGATACTTGAACAGCATCTTCCCTTCTTCCAGTTCTCCGAGAATCTCGATCTTCCCTGTGACATGCGACAGACAGTAGTGGATGCTCTTGGCCTGTCCGTTCATCATGCTCTTAGCCTCTTCGACGATCCTCGATCCGCTCAGAATCGGAATCTGGAATTCATCCAGAGCCCCCCTCGCAGGCCTGCACTGGAACACATAGTACGGGATCACGCCGATCGTGATCAGTTTATTCAGAAGGCAGGCCAGGGTCTGCGGATCGTCGCTGACCCCCTTGAGCAGAACGGTCTGATTCCTGACAACACAGCCGCATCCGATCAATGCCTTCACAGCCTCTGCCGCCTGCGGCGTAATCTCCTTCGGATGGTTAAAATGCGTCACGATCAGGATCTGCTTCTTTTCATTATATTCCTTCAGGATCCGCAGCAGCTCTTCGTCCTCATAGATCCTCATCGGCAGAACAACGGGAGTCCTGGTCCCGATCCGGATGAAGTCCAGCGTCTCAATCTGAGAGAAGGTCTTCAGGTATTCCTCTATCACAGAATCCGAATTGATCAGAGCGTCTCCGCCGGACAGGAGAACATTGTTAATCTCCGTATGCTTCCTCACATAGTCAGCCATCTCCCGGATGTGCTTTGCCGTCTCATCCCCCGAGTAGCCAACCATCCTCTTGCGGAAGCAGAACCGGCAGTACATCGAACACTGATTCGTCGTAAGGATCAGCGCCGTCTGGCGATATTTATGCTGCATTCCCGTGATCACGGTATTGTCCCCTTCTCCGCTCGTATCCTCCACGCCGGTTCCGGAGAGTTCCTGATTTCCCGGGATGCAGATCCTCCGGACCGGATCCTCCGGATCCTCCTGGTCGATCAGCCCCAGATAATAAGGAGGAACACAGATCGGATACCTCCGTGAGATCTCCCTGATCTGCTCCGCTTCCTCCGCACTCATCTTAAGGGCCCTGCTCAATTGGTCAACATCTCGGATGCATTCGGAAAGAAGTCTGTCTAAAACAGCCATATAGCACTCCTTTCTGTTTTCATTCATCATACATATTTACCAGTATCCGTCCTGTATTCTAGCATGGATTTGTTCTATTTTCCACCCCGCGTGGGATCAGGCGGTTGGATGCCATGCCAGTTAGAGGGCAT
>CAJOQO010000225.1 GCA_905236545.1 uncultured Lachnospiraceae bacterium | reverse complement strand
GGACGCCCGATCGCAGTCGGCAAAGAGCTCAGCCGGAGTGGGCTACAGGTTTGCGATGGGGAAGCCATCCGCAGGCCGGGGCATACAAAGTCTGCCGCTCAGAAACCCCTGTGGCCGTCTCATGGTGCTCAGGGAGCAGGCCGGGGCATCCGTTTTGAAATGTCAACCATATACGCCATGACGGTTGACATTTTGCCGCGTGCTATGTTACAGTCTCAAACAGATGCATGAAGATCACCTGTATAACACAACAAAGGAGAGACAACATGGCTTCACCTGCTGCCGGTACGCGAACCGGCGATTCCGCACATCGGACACATTCCGGCAAAACCTATGACATCGTATACATCGGGCTGTTCGCGGTGCTGATCGCGATCTGTTCCTGGATCTCGATCCCGGCCACAGTCCCGTTCACACTCCAGACGCTGGGCGTATTTCTCACGGTATCCGTGCTGGGCGGAAGACGCGGAACACTCAGTGTGCTTGTTTACATCCTGCTCGGTGCCATCGGACTTCCGGTTTTTTCCGGCTTTACCGGCGGAATCGGCATCCTGCTTGGAAACACAGGCGGTTATATCATCGGATTCCTCTTCTCCGCCCTCACCATGTGGTTAATCTCTCACCTGGCAGGCAGCAGCAGGATCGTTCAGGCTGTCTCGATGCTGGCCGGCCTGCTGGTCTGCTACGCCTTTGGCACAGCCTGGTTCATGATCGTCTATACCAGGGGAAACGGCCCGGTTTCACTCGCTGTGGTGCTCGGCTGGTGCGTCATTCCGTTTATTATCCCCGACCTGATCAAGATCGCGGTCGCGCTGCTGATCGGTTCCAGGATCAGAAAGTACGCAAACATCCATTGAGATAATACCGTTTTCTGACATCCAATGCAGTTCTCCTTCCCCTTCCATCTTTGACGATACTAATCTTTCTTCCGGGGAGGGGGATACGCTTCTGGATCTGCCGGGAGCCTTAACCGGTTCCCGGCATTTTTATGCATGGAGGAAACACGGATTCAATCAGTGTTTCCTCTATCTCTCCGGCGAATCGCAGAATAGATCCGCGCTATGTTCTCAGCAGTCCGAATTCCTCCGGGAGAAAACGGGGGCAGACGTTTTCCTTGGTGGCGATCACGGAGGCGGCAAGCCTTGTTCCGATCTGGCAGGACTCCTTAAGCGTCTTTCCATAGGTGAGCCCGATCGCGGCTCCCGCGAAAAATGCATCTCCCGCCCCTGTCGTGTCGATCACCTCGGTCTCGATGGCCGGACACACGCCGGAGTCCGCGCCGAGCGCAGCGTACACAGCGCCTCTGCTGCCAAGGGTCACGATCATCCGCGGAATCTGCGCATGGGCGATCCGCAGAGAAAGATCTTCCTGCAGCTCCTCCGGAGTCATATCCTCATAGTTCACTGAAAACAGAATCCCTGCCTCCTGCTCATTGCAGACGATACAGCCTGTCTTTTTGAGAAGATCCCTTCGTTCCATCGCGATCGACATATTCGATACGACCGCGTAGATCTCCTTGTTCCAGGTCTGAGCCAGGGAGAAAACCTTCTTCAGGATCTGCGGTTCCATATCGATCTCAACGACGATGCTGTCCGCGCGGCTGAAGATCTCATCGCCATGTTCCTCCAGGATCTTCAGGATCTCAGACAGATCCGGCCTTTTGGAGATCGACCCGGCCACATCCCCGTTGTTGTCAAACAGGGCCAGCCAGGTACCAAGTCCGTCCTCGGTCCGCCGGATATAATCTGTATTGACCCTGTGCCGCTTCAGCTTCTCAATGACATCCGTGCTTATACCGCTGTGATCCACAACGCTGAGAAACGTCGGTTCCAGCTCCACATTCGCGATGTCCTCCACCACGTTCCTGCTGACACCGCCATGCACCTGAATCACTCTGCCCGCATTTCTCCCGCCGGGGATATACTGCGAGATCGGGTACCCTTTAATATCTACAAAAACCGCACCAAGTACTACGATTCCAATGTGATCCGCCATTTCTCTTCTCCCGCTCTGTTTTTATGCCTGCAGCCTGCCAGGGAACTGTAGATTCCTTCCATATGCATCTGTGCGGATCTGTATCCGCAGTCTTCCTCATCTGCGCGGATCTGTATCCGCAGTCTGCTTCATCTGCGCGTCAATAATGCTGATCCCCATGATGATCCGGTTCTCGCCCGACATCCGCGTGATCTTCATATTCACATACATGGGCGTCCCGGTATCAATCAGGCGGTAGGTGGTTGTAAACACCCCCTGTTCATCCAGTTCGCGGATGATGTTCTCCTTCGTGAAATTGTTCAGAAAAGCTTCTCTGTCGCCCTCAAAGATGCGCAGCTGCGAGTCACGCTTCACCGCCGCGAAAAACTGCTCCCCATGGCGCTCCATGGCCAGCTCCTCGCCTCCGACGGTGGAAGAATACTCGATGAAATGTTCCGTCTCCAGGTCAACCACATAGATATTATAATAGTCCGCAGCGAGCGCTCTTGCGATATCCGCGTAGGTGGTTCCTTCCTCATCCGGCTCTGAGATGGACAGGACCGCGACCACAGCGGCTGTGCTTCCGGTCACATTGTTGGTATCAACCCTGCGGGCAAAGCATTGGACAACCGCCCCGTCCTTCATCCTCTCCTCAAAGAATGTGCGGACTTCCATCTCACAGCAGGACTTCACCGTATTCTCCAAAAATGTATTCGCGTACCGGAAATAGTCCGAACCGAGTTCTGACAGTTCTGTCCCGTAATAACGCCTGATGTAATCCCTGTAGGACTGGTTGCTGCGCATGAAACGAACCGAATCTTTCCTGATCTCAATGATGCCCATCGGTACCGTGCTGAAAGAATGCCTGAGCTGGCTGCTTTCATCGGATGCGATCACACTCAGATCATAAAGATTGACCCGGCCGACCGTCTCATAATAAGAGGACTCCTCCGGATTCTCATACCCGATCTGGATCCCCTTCCGGTTCCGCTCCACGATCTCCTCCTGCGGGATCGGTTTACAGAAATAATACCCCTGCAGCTTCGAACATCCGATCTCCTGCAGAAACTGTTTCTGCGATTCGGTTTCCACACCCTCGCAGACCGTATCCACGCCGATCGCAGTAGCCATCTCCATCAGCTTGGACAGAATGATCTTTCCGTCCTCTCCCTGATCCAGCTTCCGCATAAAGCTCATATCGAACTTGATCAGGTCAAAGCGGATGCTCTGAAGAACATCCAGGGAGGAATACCCGCTGCCGAAATCATCCATCCACACAGGGAAGCCCAGGCTCCGGAACCGCTCAACCTGCTTTTTAATAAAGTCAAAATCGCTTCCGATGATACTCTCCGTGATCTCGATGGTGATCCGGTCCCGGGCAATCCCCGATTCATCCACCCTTCTGCGGATCTCCTCGACCATGTCACATGCGTCGAAGTCCGAGCGGGACAGGTTCACAGAATGGGGGACAACAGCCAGTCCGGACTGCATCTGACCGTTCATCTTCTCAAGCACCCGGTCCAGCACGTAAAGATCCAGCTTATAGATCTCTCCGGAATTCTCCAGCGCGGGAATAAACGCTCCCGGAGGCAGCATCCCCTCGACCGGATCGATCCAGCGGGCAAGCGCCTCCTCATCGCATACCCTGCCGTTCATCGCCCGGACCAGCGGCTGATAGTATACCTTGATCCAGCGCTCTTCCAGCGCCTGGTCAAGATGGTTCACGATATAGCGGGCCTTGATGATCTGCTCCTGCATGGATTTTCTGAAATAGGAGTATCCCGAAGTATAGGTATCCCTGCGCAGGTCGCAGGCATATCTCGCGCGGTCGCAGGCGACACTGACATCAACCACCTCCGTGCTGTTCCGGTAGATTCCCACGCGGACAGGAAGCGTCCTTCCCTCATTGGCGCTGAGGCAATCCTCAAAGATCTCCTGCAGCTTTTCCTCCAGATTCGTTTCCTCTGACACTACAGCAAAATGATCCTGCCCGATCCGGCACGTGGACCGTCTTCCATAATGCTCCTTCAGGATCTCAGCTATGGCACAGATGAGCCGGTTTCCCTCCTCGAAGCCATACTGCCGGTTAAAATGCTTCATGCCGATCAGGTTGAAATACAGCAGGACAGGCTTCTTTCCTTCCTCTGTCATGGAAGCTCTCTTCTCCTGTGCGACCAGGAAGAAGGACCGCATGTTGGGCAGGCCGGTCAGGTCATCCGTGTAAACCCTCCGGTTCAGGTCATCGATATATTCCTTCTGTTTATCCCGCATCTGCCGGAACGCCTCTGTCAGCTCTCCAACCTCATCCCTGCTCTTATAGTCCAGCTCCACATCATAATCAGCCGCGGCAAGATTGCGGGACGCAGAAGTCAGCCTCCTGAGCGGATGCGTGAGAAGCCCCATCGCAAACATCAGAACTACCGCATAGATAAGAATCACGACCAGCATGACCAGCAGAACCTTTTCGACCAGTCTCTTCCAGGAGGAGTTGATCTCATTGACAGGCGCGGAGAGTACCAGCTTCATGCCGTTGCGCAGCGTGGTAAAGGACATCTGTCTCTTCACGCCGTCACCCGTCGTGTAGCGGATCAGCCTGCTGCCGCTCTCCTGATTCTGAAGAACTTCCTGCTGGACCGACAGGCCCGGAGCCTCGGGAGCAGTACCTTGCTTCAGGACAGGATGATAGAGGACATGCCCCTGCTCATCAAACAGGCTGGCAAATCCTGTCTGATATACCCTGATGGACCGAACCTGGTCGACCAGCGTATCCAGCGGAATATCCATTCCCAGGACTCCGATCAGCGTCCCCGTATTGTAGATCGGTACAAGGTACGAACAGACCCACATCTCATTCAGAAAGTCTGCCGGATAGGGCCCAACCCAGGAAGGGCGCCCTCTCTTTACCGGCGTGAAGTACCAGGTGTTATGCTCGATGTCTTCCGGATCAAGGGCACCCGCATCCAGCGGTTCCAGCGCAACGAATCCCGCCTTCCCCGCCCGTGAGTAGAAGAACCCGTGCTCCTTCTTACTGATCTCCGGGCTGGTACAGAAATAGTAGGTCACACTTCCATGCGTATGGCTCGCTACATTCTCAAAGATCTTCTGAATCCTGGCGAAATAGTCCGCCAGGTATGCATCCAGCCGTGCTGTCTGTTCCTCCGTCTTCTTCACCTGTCCGGCATAGGTCCCGACAGCGCCGCACTCCACCAGAGTCACGCTGTCCAGCGAATCCATCGCCTCATTCGCCACCATTCCGACAGACTGTTCGACGCTCTCGAAATACTCGTCCAGGTTATTCTTCGTATCCTGGACGATCATCCTCATCACCTCGACCGACTCATGATCGATTTCCTCCATGATCGGCGTGTAACTGATCGCAAGGACCGTCAGCACGATCGCAAGAATCACGGCAACAGTGATGAGTGTTATCTTAAATCGGATGGAATGTATCTTCATCTGAAGCTCCTTAAAAAACGGGAGGATGCAGCACCAATATCATTCTGTGACAGACATTTTCCGGTATTCATTTTTCACTGAACCGTTCCATGAGGCCTGCATCCCCTTCAGGCGTCCGGAAGCAACGTAGAGATACTGCCTGGAAAACAGAGGGATCCATGCGGCGTCTTCCTGCGCGATGATCCTTTCCAGATCATAATACTTCCGGATGCGCTCCTCCGGATCAGAAATCGTACGGGCCTGCCGCACCTGCTCCATGATATCTTCCCTGGGATAATTCAGGCTTCGGAAGCGGGTGTTTTCCTCATCCCCGAAAAACGTATAAAAGAAATTATCCGGATCGTTATAGTCCGCGGTCCAGGTTGCCGAATAGCAGGCCAGAGATCCGCTTTTTCTCTGATTCAGGAATTCCACGTTCTCCAGTACTTCGATCTGCGCATGTACGCCGATCGTTTCCCACATGGACGCTGCGATCCGGGTCAGGGACATCTCGCTCAGCGAGGAAGCGGAACTGACGCTGAAGGTCAGATCAAAGCCTTCGGGGTATCCGGCTTCCGCAAGCAGTTTCTTTGCCTCCTCCGCATCATATGGGATATCGGGAAGATCCGGGTTGTAGCCGTACATTCCCTGCGGGATGATCCCGTTCACCAGGAAACCATGTCCGCTGTACCCGGCGTCCAGAAGAAGCATCCGGTTGAGCGCAAGCTGCAGCGCCTTCCTGACACGCACATCATTGAGCGGCGAAACAGCTTCATTGAGGGCAATATAGGTTGTACTGATTCTCTGTATCCGGTATAGCCTGTCCTGATAGATGTCTCCGTGCAGAAAAAACTCCGCGCTCCTGCCCACGTCCTCCAGATTCAGAATATCCAGTTCCCCGCTTTCAAACTTCAGCCGGATCTCCTCAGGATCCGTCAGGAAGAGAAGATTCAGTCCCGCACACTTCGGCGCGCCCTGCCAGCAGTTGGGATTGGCTGTGAGGATCATGCCCAGCGACTTCTTCCAGGTGCGCAGGATAAAGGAACCGGTTCCCACCGTCCAGGCGGGATCAATCCCGAATCGCTCCCCGGCCTCCTGTGTCGTCTCCGCGTCCAGGATGGATGCTCCGGGCATGGACAGGCAGGCCAGGAACGCTTCAAAAGGCTCCTCCAGCGTGATCGTAAACTCCAGATCGCTGAGAACCCGGAATCCCTTCAGTTCCTTCGTCTTTCCCTCTTCCAGCTCCTTCGCTCCGGCAATCGGATCCGCGATGTCCCTGTTGCAGGAGTCAGGATGGGTCAGCAGCCTTATAAAGGTGTAACGCACATCCTCCGAGGTAAGTCCAGCCCCATTGCTGAAGGTCACGCCCTCGCGCAGCTTAAAGGAATAGGTCCGCCTGTCTTCGGAGATCTCACAGCGTTCCGCCAGGGCCGGCCGGATCACAGCGTTCCCATTCTTATCATTCTCCATCTCAACCAGCCTGTCAAATACATTCATGGCAATCGTATAGTAGATGGTCGTGCACTGGAAGTCCACTGTGTCAGGCTCATCCTCTACAGCTGTAAGAAAACCGGAAGGATCCCACGCCTCCTCCTCCGTCTCCTTCGTCTGGGAAGCCATGACGCTGTCCTGCCGCCAGAGACCGCCGGCAGGCAGAATCCACACCAGCAGGACAAAAAACGGCAGCAGGAACAATTTCCGGCTCACTCTGGGAACATTCATATCTGCCTCCTGTTGTTGCTTTTACTGCTCGTTTCTTCGTCCGTACATCTTGGCAAGGCCTCCCTCCGATGTCTCGAGGAATCGCTTATTCATGCTGATCCCTGTTTCATACATGGTCCGCACCGCGATGTCGAAGGAGATTCTCTGCGTATCAGACAGGAAGTAGGACAGGTTGGAAGCGTTCATCGCTCGCATGGCCGCCACGGCATTGCGCTCGATGCACGGCACCTGTACCAGCCCGAGGATCGGGTCGCAGGTCAGGCCAAGGTGATGTTCCAGTGCGATCTCCGCCGCATACTGAATCTGGTTTGTAGACAGCCCGAAGAGATAGGTGAGTCCGGCCGCTGCCATCGCGCATGCGGATCCGATCTCTGCCTGGCAGCCTGCCTCGGCGCCGGAGACCGACGCGTTGCGCTTGATCAGGGTTCCGAAGAGCCCGGCCACCTCCAGCCCGGAGATGATCTGCTCATCCGTAAGATTCCTCTGGCCTTGTACATACCTGAATGCAGCCGGAATCACACCACAGGATCCGCAGGTCGGCGCGGTGACCACCGTGCCGCAGTCCGCGTTCTGCTCACTGACCGCAAAGGCATATGCCGAGATCAGACGGCATTCCCGGATCTGGGGATGGTCATGCTCCGGCTGAAAATCATAGAGCTTCTTCGCCTTTCTCTCCACCTTCAGGGGTCCCGGAAGTCTTCCTTCCGTCTGAAGTCCCTCCTGTATGGTCTGGTTCATCTGCTCCCACACAACCCGCAGATAGTCCCGGATCTCACTGCCTTCCGTCAGTTCCACGTATTCCGCCAGATCCAGGCTCCTGAACTGGCAGAACTCCATCACCTCCGCGAAGGAGTTCTCCGGGTAGACGTCCTCGCTGTTCTCCGCTTTCCTTCCCTCGATCCGGATATCTCCTCCGCCGATCGACAAGGCGCGCATAACGTCTTCGTCCGTTCCGTCCCGGACCACACTGAAGTCCATCGTATTCGGATGCGTCACATCATCCGGTGTCTCCTGGCAGAAGATCACCTCAGTCGGAACCGGCGCCAGTGTCTCATAGAGCACACGGTCCGTTCCATGTCCCTTCCCGGTCTTGCACAGAGAACCGTAGAGTTTCACCCGAAACGCTCCGGCGTCAGGATGTTCTTCTTTGTAGATACGCGCCGCCTTCTCCGGCCCCATGGTATGGGAACTCGAAGGACCGCGGCCGATCTTAAAGACCTCCTTCACTGACTTCATATTGCTCTCCTTTCTGCACAGCTGTATTGCTTCGGTATCGTTCCCTTTTTCGCCCTGCATTCTGTGCCGCACCCATTCCTCTGCCGGAGAGCGGATCCGGGGCGCGGGCCGGGCCGCAGCGGCGGCATGTCAGCCTGGCCGGCTGCCTCACCGATCCTGTCCTGGGATGGGAATCTCACGCCGGGCCGCAGCGGCGGCAGGAGCCGCCTGTCTGGATCTCCATGGTTCCGGAATATGGTTCTTCAGCACGCCTCCGGCCATCTTTCCCCAGCCGACCGGCCAGTGATCCGCGCACACAAGCCGCCATCCGCTCTTCCCGGGATTCTCCGGCCGGATCGCTTCTCCCCGGAGAAATGCACCCAGCCGTCCGTCTGTTGACGGAATACTGACATGGATCCCGTCGTCCCTGAGATACCCGTTCGGGGCCAGCGCCAGTGCCAGCTCCTGCGAAGGCTCAAACCGGTTTTTCTTCAGTTCTCCGAGGTACAGCCCGGCCCGGAGAAAACGAAGCCCCCGGATATCAGGACAGTCCTCCGGCATCAGGTACACACGGCTGTTACGCACTTCACATCGATTCATATCGAACTTCAGATCCGGAGCATATGCGTCCAGGAATTCACGGATGAGCAGAATCTCCTCACCGCCCGTCATTCCCTTTCCTTTTTCCGCGCGGCGCTTCCCCCTGCGGCTCTTTTTTTCTCCCTGAAGGAGACCGTCCCCTGTTTTTCCGGGTATGACGTATACCCCCTTCTCCTCCCGCTCAGAAGAGGATCCCTTCTTTTTCAAAAGCGCGGTGAAATGACCTTCCCCGCCTGAGCGGTGCGGCCAGATCCGGACCGCTTTCGTCAGATCCTGTCCGGCTTCTTTGGAGCGGCTTTGGCCAGTCTGTTTCTCACACGCCCGCAGATTCCGTTCCTCCGCCCGCGGGGCTGATGTTTCCGGACTCCCGAATCCCCTCCGGGCAAGCGTCTCCAGGGAATACGCCTTCGAAAAGCTTTCCATCCCGTCTGTCAGGGGAATCTCCAAAAGCTCCATATCCGGTCTTTCCTGAAGCAGATGAGCGATCACCAGCTCATTTTCCACCGGCTCGAAGGTACAGGTAGAGTATACCAGATAACCGCCGGGACGCAGCATATCGGATGCCCGAAGAAGGATCTCCCTCTGAATGGCGGCGCACGCTCCGGGCTTTTCCGGAGTCCATGCCTCAGCGGCGTCCGGATCCTTGCGGAACATGCCCTCACCGGAGCAGGGCGCATCCACCAGCACCCGGTCGAAATATCCCCGGAACCGCTCCGACAGTCTGCCGGGATCCTCATTGGTCACGACGCAGTTGATGATGCCGGACAGCTCAATATTGCGTTCCAGAGCACGTGCCCGCGCGGCAGATATTTCATTTGCCACAAGGAGCCCTTTTCCGCCCAGACGCGCCCCGAGCTCCGTTGCCTTCCCGCCGGGCGCGGCACACAGATCCAGCACCCTGTTCCCCGGCTCAACCGGAAGGATCCGGGCGGGAACCATCGCGCTCGGCTCCTGCAGATAATACACACCCGCCCGGTACCAGGGATGCTGTCCCGGATGATCCCGGTAATCTACATAGAAGCCGTTGTCCGTCCAGGGAACCGGCTTCACCGGAAAGGGCGCCTCCTTTGCAAAGCGTTCAGGAGAAATCTTTAACCGGTTCACCCGAAGCGCATTGT
>CAJOQO010000224.1 GCA_905236545.1 uncultured Lachnospiraceae bacterium | reverse complement strand
CTGGTGATCAGGGGCGGCTTGTATCAGACCCCCTGTGGCTTCCGACTGGTGATCAGGGGCGGCTTGTATCAGACCCCCTGTGGCTTCCGACTGGTGATCAGGGGCGGCTTGTATCAGAAGCCCTGTGGCTTCCGACTGGTGATCAGGGGTGGCTTGTATCAGACCCCCTGTGGCTTCCGGGAAAGCGGTCAGGGTGTGACCTGTAACCTGACGTATAGGAACCCGTTAAGAAAGGGGCAGCATGTTCCAGTACAGAAACAATCCCTCCATCCTCAGCGAAGGAATGTCCGTATGGCTGGTTGTTCTGGCCATATGCGCAATCGTATTCTTCTACATTATCTCCGGTAATATCCATTCCGGATCTGACCAGCTGTCGCGCGCGGTCCGGTGCGGCTGCTATGACCGCGAACGGATCCGTCAGGGCCAGTGGTGGCGTCTTCTGACGGTTGGCTTTACCCATATCCAGCCCTGGCATATTGCCATGAATCTGCTGGCACTGTATAACCTGCGCTCTCTGGAGCAGTTTTTCGGTCATGCCTGGTACGCGCTGATTCTCTTCGGCTCTGTCGCAGGCGGCAGTATTCTGGAGTACGCATTTTCCAAAGTACGCTATTCTGTCGGGCTTTCCGGCGGGCTCTACGGTCTGATGTTCGGATATTTCCTGATCCTTCTGACCTATCGCTCCGTCTCGGGGCTCAGAAATATTGCAATCACGCTCATCCTGAATCTGTTTATCAACTTTATGCCCGGCATCGCATGGCAGGCGCATATCGGCGGTGCAGTTACAGGAATGATTCTGACGGAGATCTTCCTGCTGATCCGCTGAAAGGCTCCCGCGGGTAATATGCCTCCATAGGAGCATCGATAAAATGAGCCGGACTGTTTGTCGTCCGGCTCTCTTTTCTTCATTTCCTCCGGCGTCAGCACAGCTTCCGCGTCTCAGTCGAACCGCAGCCCCCATATCTTGCATGCGCGGGTTCCGATCACCGCATAGTTGTCCCACACTGCCGGCGACGCCTCTATCGCTCCGTCGCTCAGTTCACTCCTGGCGAGCTCCTTCCCTGTCTTCGGATCCAGCATATACATAAGTCCTCCGCAGGTACAGTAGACCAGCCTGGCCGATCCGTCCCTGTTGTACACCAGGACAGGGGAGGACCATGCATAATATGCCTTATGCTGCCATACGATCTTTCCGGTCCCGCAGTCCAGGCAGACACACAGCCCCATCGCCGGATCGCCTGTCATCGCTACCGTCGCGTAGATATACCCGTCCAGGCTCTTCTTTCCAAGCGCCATGGTAGACTGAACGCCTCCGGACACACCGTCCATGGTATAGCACTCGAAGTCCGTCTCCCAGACCTTCTCTCCCGTCTCCGCATCGATCTTCCAGATCGGCACCGTCGCGGTGGTATTGCTCCTCCACCCGAGGCGGAAGGAGGTACTCGTATACAGATACAGATGCCCGTTCTCATTGGACAGCACCGGAGTCGAATTGGAATCATCCAGCGTATCCTGCACCCACACAAGCTGCAATGTATTCAGGTCGAGGCACATCAGATGTCCGCCGTTATCCGTCGCGAAGAGGTACCCCTCATAGGCGGCGAAGCTGTCCTCTATTCCAAGCCAGTATCTGTCATACCCGTTCAGGGCGGAACGCAGCCCCTTGTAACGCCATTTCACCACATTTCCCGGATCCAGGGTCAGCTTCCCGCTCTTCGGATCCCAGGCCGCGTTCAGATGGATCATGTAGATGACCCCGTTCTCTCCCGGCCAGATCAGGGTGTCTGTCTCTGCATCCACCATCGGCGAGGAGTCAAAGAAGCCTACCGTGCTTCTGAGAGAAAATGGATCTTCGCCGCCGAATTCATACATGACGGTGCAGTCGACGAGGTTGATGATAAATGCATGCGCGACGCCGAGGGTGCTGTTGTATCCCGCTCCCAGGTACAGAATGGGATATCCGCGGGGATCAAGCGCTCCCGCGCCCTTGAACGTCCAGCCGATGTACATCGGATCGCGCGTCTGCTCGCCGGTTACCAGGTCAAGGAAATAAACGTTGCCGTCCATGGTCGCGTAGATCACCTCAACCAGGTCGTCCTTCTGCTTCGCCCAGTCCGCCATATTCATGTGAGCCTTCTCTTCACGCGTCCATTTGCGCATCAGCGGCTGTCCGGTCCAGCCGGAGCCGGTCCAGGCCGCTCCATTGTAGGAGGTCGCTCCGGTTTCCTGATTCCACAGCTGGGTAATCGTATTCTTCTTTATGTCAGCGTATCCTGTCTCCGGCGCGTCGCGGAAATTGTTGCCACGGAAGGTAAAGATTCCCTCCGCCTGCGCATAGTCCCCGCCCTTGCCGAAGTACAGCTCCGAGGGTGACTTGTATCCGTCAATGCTTGCCAGTTCTTCGCCGTTTACTTCGATCCCGGTAAACTCGATCATATTCGACGGCTTCGTAGATTCCACGGCGTGCGGATGGAACACGATCTCATTTTCCTTCTCCGTCTCAAACGTTGCTCCGCCATTCTCCGCAGAGCCGTCCTCCCCGGATGCATTCTCGCCGGAGTAATCCATCACGGCCTCCGTCACAAGCAGATCCAGCGCACCGCCGGCAAGTCCCGGATGCACCTCCTGCATCTTAACATGGCCGGAAACCTTTTTTTCCGAATCATTTTCCCCGGAAGGCGTTCCCCGCCGTCCCGGCCAGAAGAGAATGAGCAGCACCACCGCCGCCGCAGCGGCTGCGGCTCCCAGGATGATCCACAGTTTTGTGTGCGGCTCCCGGAAGTCTTCCGCACTTCCAATCACCTGCCGGACCTCCCTGTGCGGAGCGCTGCCGGCATCCGGGGGCGGAGCGCTGCCGGCATTCGGAT
>CAJOQO010000223.1 GCA_905236545.1 uncultured Lachnospiraceae bacterium | reverse complement strand
CTGGAACCCTGGGTTTTCCAGATTATTTCCAGATCAATTTCAGATCCTTCTCAGGCTGTTTTCAGATCCTTCTCATGCCATTTTCAGATTCTCATCTATAAACGCACGTTTTTCTGCTGTTTATATCTGATCACACGAACGTCAGCCTATATGGCTACTCAGATCCATCTTAGATCGAGCGATTGCATCCTCGGCCTCCCGGGAGGTAATTCGTACATCCGAGGAACATCTGCTGCGTTTTTCTGTTCCGCTTTACGATCAGGAAACCATCCTGACAGCAGTCACACTTCCGGATCTGAAGAGTTCCTCCTCTGAGATCATTTGTGATAAAACCGCAGATCTCCGGTTCATTGGTACAGATATAGAGCGGCAAACCATATGCAGGCTTGAACCGCAGGATGAGAGGATATCCGCACAGAGGACACCGGCGCGACCTGACCGGCTCTTCCGTTTCGTTCATACTGATCTTTCCGACCGTACGGATCTCAGGATTGTCGCGCAGCAGCTCCTTTAAAAAGGAAGAAGGATTCCTTGAAGGAGCGATCAGATAAACCCGGTTCTTTGTCCGGGTGAGCGCGACATAGAAGAGCCGCCGCTCCTCTGCATAATCATAAGAGTGATCTTCTTTGACAACATACGAAAGGAGTGGATCGTCCTCGATTCTTGCAGGGAAACCATACCGCTCATCTTTGGCGTTGAGAAGGATGACTTCATCGTATCCAAGACCCTTCGATGCGTGTGCGGTCATATATGTGATTCGCAGCTCAGGATACTTTTTGGAAATGACCCTGCTCCCATAGTCTCTGAATACAAAACGATCCGAGCGCCCGAGATTGTAGCCATCAAACCCAAAGCGTCCCAGCATGAGGATCGAGAGGGAAGAGAGAGGCTTTTTCTTTGACAGAGACTCTTTTGCACGGGCAGCGATGCCATCCGGCGAAGTTCCGGAATGTGCGGCAGCGGTACTGCCATCCGGCGAAGTCCCGGCATGTGCGGCAACGATCTCATCCAGCGCCATCTCCGCGGCTTCTGCCAGATTATGCGGGATGGGATGCCCCGCAGATCCGGGCGGCATATCGACCTTCTTACCGGTTTTGGAGGAGCCGGTGCCGGCATCCTCACCACTTCCATATTTATGATAGGCGAGCACAACGACAGGGTCTGCGATTCGCCTCGCCGACTTGAGGGATTTGACCAGCTGAGAGGAATTCTTCTGGATAAAGTTTCCGGCGATGTCGATCAGCTCCTGGGCATTTCTGTAAGTGTGATGAATCTTAAGCAGCTCACCGTATCCCATCTTCTCGCGGAACTTCGTAAACAGTGTGATGTCGGAACCGCTGAATGCATAGATGGACTGCCAGTCATCTCCGACAGCCATGATCTTTGCCCCGGTGGCATCGCGAAGCGCCCGGACGAGATCGAACCTCTGCCGGGAGATATCCTGGTATTCATCGACGATGACATATCTGAAACCGAGGGGCTTTGTCTGACTGTCCGCGGATTCCTGTCTGAGAAGCTTAGTCTGACTGTCCGCAGGTTCCTGTCCGCGGCTGCTTCTATAAGGACTGCGCTCCGTGCCTGTACCGGATCCGCCTGCCTCTTTTCTGATCGCCTCCCGGAGTATGCGGACAGAGTCATTGATCATATCCTCGAAATCCGTGGCATGCTGTTCGGTAAGAACCCGCTCATACTCCAGGTAGCAGGCGCGGCAGATCTCCAGAAACAGCTGATTGCGGACGCTGTCCGCCTGCGAGAGCATACGGTCAAACTCTTCCAGCCCATAGCCGTCGGTCTTGAAATTCGTGATGAAGCGGGTGATGAGCAGAACAAATCTGTTGACGCTCCGGCACTCCGCCTGAGAAAACAGTTTCCCCAGAATCTCCTTTTCATCCGGGGGAAGGAAGGAGAAGCCATGGGACAGCAGCATCTCTTCCAGATGCTCCGTGAGAGGGCGGCCATCGCGGTACGATGAAAAGGTGAAGATCAGTTCGGTTCCATGCATTCTGTGAAAAATGACCTTCCTGTTTGCGGCAGATTTATATCGGGCCAGTTCTTCTTCGCTGTATCGGCCGTTCTGTCCATTTTCAGAGATACCGAAATGCTCCAGGTAGCAGATATGATCTCCCTGGCGGATCAGGAAGTCCGGCGTATAAGGCTTTTTCGCACCGGGAATCGCAAAGGGATACAGCGGTTCGTACTCATACTCGATGCCGTGCAGGTACAGGAAATTTGCGATCTCTGCTTCCTGGCGGGACCGGAGAACCTCATTTTGGATGGTGACATGATCGCCGGTACGGATATCCGTAACGATCCTGTGGATGCCGCCCAGTTCACTGCGCAGAGTCTGGTACTGTTTTGCTGTAGCCAGGCGGAAGAACTCTTCAGGATCATTTTCATCAAAGGGCGGATCAATATAATACGAGAAAAAGAGGATGATCCGGTGAACCATGGCTGCATCTCTCAGCACCTGCCGCTGAAAATACTTCATGATGGAAGTGTACTTCAGGGACGGGTCGGCCACCATGAGCCTGTCTTTCTGCTCACGGTGAAGGATCGCATTTCCCGTGGAATGAAATGTCGCGATCGGACAATTGATTCCCAGGTTCTTCTGGATACGTTGTTTCAGCTCGGCAACCGCTTTGTTTGTAAATGAGATTACCAGGATTTCTTCCGGAAGGATGCCGTGCTTCTCTGTCAGATACCTGACTTTGGCGGCGACGGCCGTTGTCTTGCCGGCGCCGGCCCCGGCGATGACAAGGCAGTAATCCTCATCCGTGACGATCATGCGGCGCTGATCCTGGTCAAGCCTGATCGAGGGATCGATGCGGTCAAGGATGTGGTCGAAGTATTCCTTTTCCGTAGAGAGGGTCTCCCTGATGAACGAACGGTTGTGGCCGTTTACATACCGGTCGAGACGATCGAAAAACCGCAGGGTTTCCTCGACCTGTCTGCAGCTGATGCGGTGGCGCCTGCAGTAAGCCATGAGCAGTTCATTTTCTTCCATATCCCTGTATTGACTGAGCGTTCCGGAACAGGTGTGAAGAACCCCGGAAATATCGCTGACTGCGAGATAGCGGTGCTCATGGAGCATAGCGGTCAGTTTCCTCCGGCAATTGGCAAGGTGCTTCCATGACTCCGGCACGTTGACAGGAGACAGAAACCTTGCCACATATTCTGTTATGCGTTTTGGAAAATGATTCATGTTCTGACTCGACGATCCATCCGTTACTTGCCGATCTGTTGCTGCCGATTCGTTGCGTCCGATCCGTTGTGTCCGATCCGTTGCTTCCGATTCGTTGCTGCTGATCTGTTGCTGCCGATCGGTTGTTATCAACCTTCTGATATACAGGCACCATGCAGCTGCCTGAACAGTATACCACGATCTGAAGGATTCAAGGGAAGCAGGTGCGCATTCCCCAATGACACATTTCAGGGACCTTTTCAGGGATGATTGCTTTCATCTATACCGAACGTTATAATTGCATCAGAAGCGGCAAAAAAACGATGACGATGGCCGATCCTGTCTGGAGGATTGAAAATGGGAAAGATAAAGGTGTTTCTTCTTTCGCAGCTTGCCGCAGCGGTTGTATCCATGAGCGGTGCAGGCCTGTTTATGACAGCGTTTGCGCAGGAGCGGGATGTGATCACGGTGAATCCCGGATCCGCGCCGCTCACCAGGGAACAGACGAAAGCGATGGTGGAGGATGCCGCGGAAGCATTTTACCGGGACGATGGACTGAAGGCAGAACTCGAAGCGGAGATAGAGCGGAGATACGAGGTGATCCCCTCGGATGATAACGGTAATGAGGAGTGGGAGTTTTACACGCTGACCCACGGCGGAAAGACCATGCGTTTTTTCATGGAGATCATCGGGGAGCCGGACGGAAACGGACGTTATCCCCTGTACATCGCGCTTCACGGCGGCGGAGGCACAGCTGCTGAGGCAAACAACGATCAATGGCTCGATATGTTCGCGTATTATCAGGGTGCTATTGAAAGAGGGATCTATCTTGCCTGCAGGGGAATCACCGATACCTGGGATCTGCATTTTCAGGAGGATTCCTATCCGCTGTATGACCGCCTGATCGAAGCGATGACCGTCAATTATGGAGCGGATCCGGACCGGGTTTACCTTCTCGGCTTTTCGGCGGGAGGGGACGGCGTCTATCAGATTGCGCCCCGTCTTGCGGACCGGTTTGCCGCCGCCAATATGTCCTCCGGACATCCGAACGGCGTATCGCTCCTGAACCTGGCGAACTGTCCCATCTGTCTGCAGGTGGGGATCCGGGACTATTACAATGAAGATGTATTGCGTTGTGTGAGAGCTGCGGAGTTTGAGAAGACGCTTTCCGGTTACCGGGAAGAATATGGGTTCGGATATGACCATCGCATCCTGCTCCATGTGCCGGAAGGCCACAATTTCCGCGATTATGAAGACGGAGCGTGCCTGGTTCTGAAGGATCCGTCCCGGTTTGCGGACCCTGAGGTCTATGAGGATCTTCTGAACGCGTTTCTGGACGTTCTGAGGAACTGCGGACTGGGCGACAGCGTGGAGGAGCTATCGTATTTTCTTGCCGGAGCCGACTGGGACTTTGACGACGGCATCTCGGAGGCAGTTGCGCAGAAACCGGGACTTGAAACGACCCGTGTCAACGCCAGCGCGGCAGGATATGTTTCACAGTATACCCGCAGTCCGGCACCGGAGAAGATCATATGGGATCTTTCGACCCGGGCGCAGAACAGGGAGAAGGACAGCTTCTACTGGCTGGAAGCCGATCCGTCCGTCAACCGGGGAACCATAACCGCGGTCTGTGACGCGTCTTCCAATACGATCACGGTGGAACCGGACGCGGAAGTGAACGGCGACTTCGCCATCCTGTTTCATCCGTCCGTTGTGGATGTTTCCAGACCGGTGATCCTGAGAACCGGATCTGTAACACGCACGGTTCAGGTTTATCCCTCAGAGGAGTTTCTGGAGGATTCCATGCGCGAAAATGGGGATCCGTATCTTGGCTGTGTCGGGAAGATCCTGTACAGTGAGATCCTGTCCGGAGACAACACGGAATGACCGGGGTGTTACACCAGGATCCATGGCGGAATGCCATGAAAGGAGGATGGTATAAGATACAAAAAGTTTCAGGAATTGGAGCTCTCACAGCTTGGATTCGGGACGATGCGCCTGCCGCTGATGGAGGACGGAAATACGATTGATGAAGCGCAGGCGGCTGAGATGACAGCTTACGCGCTGGAGCATGGCGTGAACTATTTCGATACCGCCTATCCGTATCATGGCGGAATGAGCGAGATCGTCATCGGAAAGATTCTGTCTGCGTATCCCAGGGAGAAATGGTATCTGGCCAGCAAGTACCCGGGGCATCAGATCGCGTCCAGCTACGATCCGGCGGCTGTGTTTGAGGAACAGCTGGAAAAGTGCGGCGTCGACTATTTCGATTTTTATCTTCTCCATAACGTGTATGAGAATTCCATTGGGGTGTACCAGGATCCCGAATGGGGGATCCTGGAGTATTTCAGGAAGCAGAAGAGCCTTGGCAGGATCCGTCATCTGGGATTCTCTACCCATGCCCGTCCGGACACCCTGGAAGCGTTTCTTGACTATGCAGGAGACAGTATGGAATTCTGCCAGATCCAGCTCAATTATCTGGACTGGACGCTGCAGAATGCGGACGCGAAGGTGAAACTGCTCAATGAGCGCGGCATCCCGATCTGGGTCATGGAACCGCTCCGGGGCGGAAGGCTGGCGAAGCTGAGCGAGGGAAATGAAGCCAGGCTGAAGGCACTCCGCCCCCAGGAGAGCATAGCGTCCTGGGCGATGCGCTGGCTCATGGATGTGCCGGGCGTGACCGTGATCCTTTCCGGCATGTCGAGCCTTGCACAGATGAAGGACAATGTGCGGACCTTTACCGGGGGAGAGAGCCGGACGGAAGACGAAAGAACGTCTGCCATGGGCGGCAGTCAGACGGAAGACGAAAGAACGTCTGCCATGGGCGGCAGTCAGACGGAAAATGACAGAACGGTTGTCGTGAGCGGCATACAGACGGAGGACGAAGGAACGTCTGCCATGGGCGCCAGTCAGACGGAGGAGGAGTGCAGACTTCTTCTTGATATCGCACAGGAAATGGAGGACGCATTGCCCTGCACCAGATGCAGGTACTGCTGCGACGGGTGTCCGATGGGGCTCGATATCCCTATGCTGATCCATGCATATAATGACCTCAAATTTGGCGGAGGCACGACGGTACCGATGCAGTTCGATGCACTTCCGGAGAATAAGAAGCCTGCTGCCTGCCTGGCCTGCGGAGCCTGCGCGGCAATCTGTCCGCAAAAGATCGATATCCCGAAGGCGCTTGCCGACTTTTCCAGAG
>CAJOQO010000222.1 GCA_905236545.1 uncultured Lachnospiraceae bacterium | reverse complement strand
TTCAAGTCTGCAAATCATAGCATACAACGATCGTCTTCGCAACGGATAGGAAACGAATCATCCGCCGCCTCACAAGGTCTGCTGTCTCAGCCAGATCTGCATTCTCAGTCAAAAAACACCTTCCGCGGAGCGAATCTTCTCATATCCTTTGCGATCTCATCCGTTAGTTCCAGCACCACCGCTTCCTTGGAAGTCTCGGATCCGTATACGAGCGTCCAGGTCTTTTTCTCAGGATCCAGGCTCGTATAATCCACAACCTTTGCCCCCTGAAGATAAGGAGTCAGATGACCGCTTCCGGAAGGCGCCATGATCTCAAGGTTATCCTTGGAATAGGAAGCAACCTTCTTTCTCTTTCTTTTCGCCATGATCTTATCGATGTCGATATCTCCCCCTACATACAGATACTCATACTCAAGATCAAAGTTCGGGAGGATCAGATAGTAGCCCAGAAGCCCCAGCGCCATCCCGGCCAGCAGAAACAGCGGATTGAAAAAAAAGATCCCGGCTGCGACCAACACGGCAGTCACTCCGATGATCACTGCCTTCAGAATCGTATCTTTTGGCGTCTTCCCCCGTTTTACCAGAATCTCTTCATATCCATCGTTCATCGTCTTTTCCTCCTCCCAAAAACAAAGCTCTGCAAGCCGGCTCTCCTGCGTCCTTCAAGGACGCCATACCTTGTATCCCATTTCATTTTTCCCGTAAGGGCGGGCAGGCTGCTTTTTCCTTCCGCCTTCAGACCGGAATCAGGGTTCCTGTTCACGACCCCTTCCCGAGAAGAAAATGCAGAAACCGCATCGCTTCTTCGGTGTGCGGCGCATTGCCGATCAGGCCAAACCATACCTCTGCGTCTGCGTAGATCGGGTATTGTCCGATCACACCGGCCTGGTCTACACGGACCGCGTAGATATGCGATCCGTCGGAAGGCTGTGTATTGAGGGCATATGCTCCGTCCTTCGCACCGGAATCCTGTCTTCCGCCCGTCACCGGCTGCGTCTCATACTCCATGGCAGAAGGACTCTCCGTCTCGGGCTCATCTGCGTAGTAAAGGCATCCCGCAGCTCCCAGCTCCCGGATCTCCTCCGTCGTCAGGAGCCCCTCCAGCGGCTGGTACATCCCATTTTTCTGCTCGTATTGAGTCACATAAGGCGGAGCCAGAAACGCATCAACCTTTCCCGCTCCTACATAGGCGGCAATCTTCATCGTAACAGCAACATCGTGCTGCGTGGTACCGGCAGCGTCAGGGTTTACGTAGATCGAGGAATCAAGCACGATTTCCTGCATCCCTTCCACGCCGCCCCGCGAACGGACATAAGCTTCCTGCAGATGTTCCACATCCGGATCCAGTTCCTCACTGTTGAGTACACAGACATACAGCAAAAACTCCGTCCGCATCCCCAGTATGACATTAAAAACCAGCCAGACGGCCAGAGCAGCTCCCGCGATAATCACAAGTACAAACTTATAATAATCCCAGAAGTACTGAATCCGGGCACCGGCTCCCAGTTTTCTGATCTTTTCCCATTCCTCCCGGCGCGCCTGGATACGGTCAAGCTTCCAAAGCTCTTTCTGATGTTTCTTCTCTTCTTCCGTCATGCCTTCCAAGATTCCTTCGTTCGTGCAACGTTTCTTTTCCTCCGATTATAACAAAGTGGTCTGGTTTCCACCAGACCACTTTGCAACTTCTTTGTTCTCAGGAATTTCTTCCGGTCATCAGTACATCCCGCCCTGCGGCGCTGCCGGAGCTGCCGGTGCCGGTTCCTTGATGGTTCCGACCGTCGCTTCCGTTGTAAGCAGCGTGCTCGCGACAGAACTCGCGTTCTGCAGAGCAGACCTGGTAACCTTAGCCGGATCGATGATGCCGGCTTCCACCATATTCACATACTCTTCGTTATAAGCGTCAAAGCCTTCGTCCTTTTTCGCTTCCTTAACCTTGTTGACCACTACGGAACCCGCAAGGCCGGCATTCTCAGCGATGAAGAACAGCGGGGATTCCAGAGCCTTCAGCACGATCTGGGCACCTGTCTTCTCGTCTCCTTCCAGCTTGTCCATCTCTTTGGCAACCGCCGCAGCCGCATGGATATAAGCAGAACCGCCGCCTGCCACAATTCCTTCCTCAACTGCCGCTCTCGTGGCGTTCAGGGCATCCTCCATGCGGAACTTGGCTTCCTTCATCTCCGTCTCGGTCGCAGCGCCGACTCTGATCACAGCCACGCCGCCTGCCAGCTTCGCCAGTCTCTCCTGCAGCTTCTCCTTATCGAAGGAAGACTTGGTCTCCTCGATCTGGGCGCGAATCTGTTCGGTTCTGGACCTGATGGCTTCCTTCTCGCCAAGGCCGTCAACGATGATGGTATTTTCCTTGGTAACCTTTACGCTCTTCGCGCGGCCCAGCATCTCGATGCCCGCGTTCTTCAGCTCGAGGCCGACCTCATCGGAGATCACGGTTCCGCCGGTCAGGATCGCGATATCCTGCAGCATGTCTTTTCTTCTGTCGCCATAGCCCGGCGCCTTCACCGCGACAACGGAGAAGGTTCCGCGCAGCTTGTTGAGAATCAGAGTGGTAAGAGCCTCGCCCTCAACATCCTCCGCGATGATCAGAAGCTTCTTGCCGGCCTGAACGATCTGCTCGAGCAGCGGAAGGAGATCCTGGATATTGCTGATCTTCTTGTCGGTGATCAGGATATACGGATCATCAAGAGCTGCCTCCATCTTCTCGGTATCCGTTGCGAAATACGCGGA
The DNA here is from genome assembly GCA_905236545.1 of uncultured Lachnospiraceae bacterium. Classification (GTDB taxonomy): domain Bacteria; phylum Bacillota; class Clostridia; order Lachnospirales; family Lachnospiraceae; genus Porcincola. The sequence continues at coordinate 6,082 of CAJOQO010000222.1, read as the reverse complement.
GATATAACCGCGGTCAAACTGCATGCCTTCCACCAGGTCAAGCTCTGTTTTCATGGTCTTGGATTCCTCGACCGTGATCACGCCGTCCTTGGAGACCTTTTCCATCGCGTCCGCTACCATCACTCCGACTTCCTCATTGCCGGAAGATACCGCCGCGACCTTTGCGATCTGCTCTTTTCCCTTGACCTTCTGGCTCATCTTGCGGATCTCTTCGACAACCGCCTCTGTAGCCTTCTGCATCCCTTTGCGAAGAACGATCGGATTCGCGCCTGCCGCCAGGTTCTTCAGACCCTCATGAACCATGGCCTGTGCCAGAACCGTTGCAGTCGTGGTGCCGTCGCCGGCGACATCGTTGGTCTTGGATGCAACCTCACGGATAAGCTGGGCTCCCATATTCTCAAAAGAATCCTCCAGCTCGATCTCCTTGGCGATCGTCACGCCGTCGTTGGTGATCACCGGACTTCCATAGGTCTTATCCAGAACCACATTTCTTCCCTTCGGTCCGATCGTGACGCGAACGGTATCCGCCAGTTTATCTACGCCTATGCGAAGGGCCTCTCTTGCCTCATCTCCATATTTCAGTTCTTTTGCCATTTTTCCATCCTCCGTTTCTTTACTCGACCTTTGCCAGAATATCGCTCATCTTGCAGAGAATATATTCCTCGTCTCCAAGCTTGAACTCATTTCCCGCATATTTGGAATAGACGACCTTATCGCCTTCCCTGACGCTCATAACGATCTCTTTCCCATCGATCCTGCCGTCTCCGACCGCGATCACGGTAGCTTCCTGCGGCTTCTCCTGTGCCTTTGCAGCGAGAATGATGCCGCCCTTGGTTGTCTCTTCCGCCTCGAACTGCTTCAGAACGACTTTATCGCCCAACGGAACTAATTTCATAATACTTGCCTCCATTCCTGTGCATGAATGCTTTCCGATATCCGTGTCTGTACAGTCCCCGGATGTGGAATGCCCTCCTCGACTTATTAGCACTCTTTAAATATGAGTGCTAAATTACGGTACTCATCATAACAGAAAAAAAGAATTATGCAACCCCTGCGGATATGCATAATTCCATTTTCTTCTGCAGTATTCTAATTTATACTCTTTTTTTCTCTTTTATTCTCCGTTTTTCTTTCTTTGTGAATCTTTTGTGTCAGTGTTTTCTTTCCTTCCTCAGCTCATCCAGCTGGGCATAAACGGCATCATTCGTCACCTTGATATAGGTTCCCTTCATGCCCGAGCTCTTGGACTGAATCACTCCCGCGCTCTCAAATTTCCGGAGCGCATTCACAATCACCGACCTTGTAATCCCGACTCTGTCCGCGATCCTGCTCGCGACCAGGACGCCCTCCGTCCCGTTCAGCTCGTCAAAGATATGGACGATCGCTTCCAGTTCGGAATAGCTCAATGTGTTGAGCGCACTCTTCACAACCTGTGTCTTGCGGTTCTCTTCCTCGCTCTCCTCACTCTGTGAACGCATCATCTCAAGTCCCACAACTGTCGTGCCATATTCGGAAAGAATAATATCGTCGATATCATACGGCGTATCCGTCCGGTACATGAACACGGTTCCGAGCCGTTCTCCCGCGATCTCAATGGGATTCACAATCGCCTGATACTGATTGATCTCTCCGCCTGTAAACCCCAGCGTCTCAAGATTCACGTTCTCCTTCGTCGAGAGAATCGCGAGAAATCTCTCGTTCAGCATGGGATCAACGAATTCCCCGACCCGTTCGGAAAACATCTGGGTCAGTCCGGCTGAATCATCCCTCCTGCTGACCCCGAGGATCTTCCCCTTCCTGCTGATCACAAGAACATTCGAATCAAGAATATCAGTCAATATGATGCAGATATCATTGAACACGACTTTTCTGGAGTTATTGTTATGCAATAACTTGCCGATCTTTCTCGTCTTATCGAGAAGCTGTACACTCATAGCTGCCTCCTGTACCAAAAACAGTCCATGCGTCTTACGCCTGGTGCAGACAGACTGTGCATCTCCCCGTGATGCTTCATCCATCGTGTCATTCCCTTTCAGAGAACCTTTCCGGCGGGTCATCCCCCACAGATGACCGCAGAATGTTCCTGAACAGATCCATATACGAAATCAGCGCCTCACAGCCGGGTGATCGCTTCCAGTAAAAACTGCAGGAACCCCAGACCAGGGTGCTGAATCGCTGTTATACAGGGAACACGATTCAGAATCGCATTTCCCATAAACCTCCGGGCGGATTCGCAAAGGTATCCTGCCGCTTTCGCGTTGCAAATCCCGCACGGTAAAAGAAACAAAATACAAGCAATTTGTTTATTTGCTACAAATAAAATAATAACACAAGAATTTGCGGAATTCTATGCCTCAAATCCACATAAGAAAATCCCGTTTTACATATTATTTGTGCTATTTAGACGAATCCTGCTGCGCATTTTCCTCACAGGCATAACCGCAGGTGCTGTTCTGGCAGACCAGCATCGGCCCCTTATGAGCCATCCATCCGCCGCATTTCGGGCAGCGGACCTCGCTGGGCTTCGCCCAGGAGATAAAGTCACATTCCGGATTCTCGCAGCCATAGAATTTTCTTCCCTTCCGCGAGCGTCTCAGAAGAACATCCTTTCCGCAGAGCGGGCATTTCACGCCGGCCTTCTCATAATAGGGCATCGTTTTGCGGCAGTCCGGGAATCCTTCACACGCCAGGAACTTTCCATGCGGCCCATATTTGATGACCATTCTCCTGCCGCACTGATCACAGACCACGCCGGAATCCTCGTCAGCGATCTTCACCTTCCCGATATTCGCCTCCGCGAGCTTCACCTCCTGATCCAGATCCGGATAGAAATTCCTGACAATCTCTTTCCATTCCATCCTGCCGTCCGCGACCAGATCGAGGAGGGACTCCATATTGGCTGTGAAATCGACATCATCCACCTCCGGGAAGGAGGACTTCATGATGGAATTCACCGCCTCCCCCAGCTCTGTCACAAAGAGATTGCGCCCTTCCTTTGTCACATAATGGCGCGCGAGCAGCGTGGAAATCGTCGGCGCGTACGTAGACGGACGTCCGATCCCGTTCTTCTCCAGCGTGTGAACAAGCGAGGCCTCCGTGAAATGCGCCGGCGGCTGGGTAAAATGCTGCAGGGGACGGATCTGTTCCAGTGCCAGCCGTGTCCCCTCCTTCAGTGACATGAGCCCGGCCTTCTCCGGATCTTCACCGTTTTCACTGTCCTTGTATACGATCCGGTATCCTTCAAACAGGATACGGGAGGTTCCTGTCGTAAACAGGTATTCCTCATCCGCCTTCGCGCTGATCCTGATCTGCAGTGTTTCGATCCTGGCAGGCTTCATCATGCTTCCGGTAAACCGCTTCCAGATCAGCTCATACAGACGCAGCTGGTCTCTCGTCAGCGCGCCTTTAATCTCCTTTGGCGTCCTCCGGATATCCGTCGGACGGATGGCCTCATGGGCATCCTGGATCCTCGCGCTCCCCTGGGCGGCCTCCTTCGGATCTGAACCGGTTTTCCGCTCTCTTTCCACCGCATAATCCGGGCCATACGCTTCCCTGATATATTCCGCCGCCGCATCCTGCGCTTCCTCTGAGATGCGGGTAGAATCGGTTCTCAGATACGTAATAAGGCCGATTCTTCCCTCTCCCCTGATCTCGACTCCCTCATACAGCTGCTGTGCGATCCGCATCGTCTTCTGCGTGCTGAAGTTCAGCGCATGAACCGCCTCCTGCTGCAGGGTGCTCGTCGTAAAGGGAAGCGGGGACTTGCTGATCCTCTCCCCCTTCTTTACATCCGAAACGGTGAAGGACGCTCCCTCCAGGGCCCGGGTGATCTCATCACATCTCGCAGCATTATCCGGTACCTCTTTCCCGGATCCGGAACCATAATACTGTGCGGTCAGAGCCTGACCGGCTCCCTCCTGCGTCAGGTCAGCCTCGATGGACCAGTACTCCTTCGGAATGAACTCCGCGATCTCCGCCTCCCGGTCCGCGACAAGCCGAAGCGCTACGGACTGAACGCGCCCCGCACTCAGGCCTCTTTTAATCTTGGCCCAAAGCAGCGGGCTGATCCGATAGCCGACCATCCGGTCAAGAATCCGTCTTGTCTGCTGCGCGTCGACCATATCCATATCGATCGGACGCGGGTTCTTCAGCGCCTCCTTCACGGCATTTTTCGTAATCTCATTGAATGTGATCCGGAATGCCTTCTCCGGATCCAGATGAAGCGCCGCCATCAGGTGCCAGCTGATCGCCTCCCCTTCGCGGTCCGGGTCAGTTGCGAGAAAAACCTTATCCGCCTTTTTGCTTTCCTTCCGGAGCTCGGCGAGAATCTCTCCCTTCCCGCGGATCGTGATATACTTCGGTTCATAGTCATTCTCCACATCAAAGCCGAGCTGGCTCTTGGGCAGATCCCTGACATGGCCGGAGGAAGCCATGATCTTATACTGTGAGCCGAGGAACTTACGTATCGTCTTGACCTTGGTAGGGGACTCGACGATCACGAGGTAACGTGACATGTATCCTGTTTCCTTTCGATATTTGCAGATTCCATTACGCCGCCAGTGATTCCGTCTCAGTGGAGAATTCCCCCGCCTTATCGTATTCTTCGAACGCGTCCTCCTCCGTCTCGAGGCCGGTTGCATCGTTCTTCTCGACATCCTCACCGTAGATTGTCTCAAAATCGTTCTTCATCGACACCGTTTCGAGTCCAATCGCTTCACATTCCCGGGCAAATTCTTCCGCGGTTTCCAGATCCCCGTAATCACGCTCTGTGTCGTCGCAAAGAAGCATATACCCTTTTCCTCCGTGCTGAACCACATACTGGCCCATCGCAAGGTCTCCGGAGCTGTTGCCGAATACCAGAACCGGAACCTTTCCGATCTCGTCGATGATCGAGAAAACCTTATTGGTTTTCTGGTTCTTCACCGTAAGGGTTCCTTCCAGAACAACCGCGTCATCCGCCGCATAGGTATATTTGTTGCCCTCCTGGTCTCCCTGGCCGGACGCAGTCAGGCAGAATGTGCTGCCGATCACATTCTCCGACGGGATCCACTGATCCAGGGTTCCATCCGTCAGCTCACGAACCAGAGAACGTTCTGACCCGCTGCTGATGAAAATCTTGAACCCATGGTCGGCAAGATACTCCACCAGGGCTGTCATCGGCTGGAAAAAAGCATCCCCGTATTCCATCCCGTCAAAGCCAAACGCCGGCTCTTCCATGAAATTCCTCACATAAGCGCGGTATTCGTCGATCCTCATCCCCTGAAAGGACTCCGCGCTGGTCTTTCCGGTGGATAACGACTGGTCCGGCTCAGGCAGATGCTGATAGAGCGCGTCCTCCATGGCCTTTGCAGCTTCCTTTACCTCATCAGGTGCTTCAAAGGTTTCATCATGCAGGATCCGGTGAAGCATCAGGCAGGTATCGAAAGTCGTGGGAAACCGTTCTCCAAACAGGGTTCCGTCAAAATCGAACACAGCGATACGATCCTCTACAGGCCTGTAATCCTCCGATTCTCTGTCCGTTACAGAGGTTACACAGGAAATAATGGACTCCATCACTTCAGACCCCTCCGTCCAGCCGGAAATGGACTGAGCCTCCGTCTCAGCCTCGGTCTGGTCATGCGCCATTACAGACACCGTGCTTTGAAAGCATAAAATCAACGCCAGTACAACAACAATCTTTTTCATATTACATCTCCATTCTTCGTAAACGACGATTTCCCGGGGAACTGTGACGGAATTAACCATGCACTCTGCACACGACGGTATTCGGGATCAGAGAAAGAACCGGAAAACCGGACAGGCAGCAGGAACCGATTAATTCGCGACAGGTATTAAGCATGATAGTATAAAATCATATAAAAATCCAGAGTTGACAGAACCACTATTTTTGTTTATCCTGTATTTGTTTCATTCATTCCTACATCGTCATTTGCACATCACGTTTTCTTTTTGTGATATTTTCATTTCTTTTCCCTGTTTCACTTTTTTCGTTACTATTCACGGCTCCTTCCCCACAGACCGTGAACCGTCTGCGCTGACGCGCATCCGTCGCTGCTTCGCAGCCTGTTGTTCCCGGTTGTGG
>CAJOQO010000221.1 GCA_905236545.1 uncultured Lachnospiraceae bacterium | reverse complement strand
CCACAACCGGGAACAACAGGCTGCGAAGCAGCGACGGATGCGCGTCAGCGCAGACGGTTCACGGTCTGTGGGGAAGGAGCCGTGAATCGTAACGAACTGAACGGCCAGAGCGTGACTTGTCACCAGGAACCCTTGCAATATGCGAAACGATCAGATAGAATAACCCCGACAATTTAATAATGGGAGAAGCGAACAGGCGAGTATCGTATGGAAAGGAGAATTCCACTATGAAAAAACGCATCGCTGTGCTTCTGTCCGCAACAGTCTTAACGTGCGCACTCGGCATAGGCCCTGGCGCAACGGCAGCCATGGCTGGAGGAACAGAGGACGCTTCTTCCGGGAAAACCGAGCTCGTGGTCGGTCTTTCCCAGGACCTGGACAACAGTCTTGACCCGTACCAGATTACGGCTGCAGGAACCAGAGAGGTCTTATTCAATGTCTTTGAAGGGCTGGTAAAGCCCGACACAGACGGAAACTTTGTCGATGCCGTAGCCTCGGAGCACAGCATATCCGGGGACGGACGTACCTACACCTTCACATTGCGCGACGGAGTAATCTTCCACAACGGTGAGACGGTGACGACAGACGACGTACTCTATTCCTTCGAAACCTGCGCCCAGGTTGCGACCAATACGGCCGTAGCCGGGGCGCTTTCTGGTATTCAGGACATCACCGCCGAAGGGAACAAAATCATCATCACTCTCCCCGAGGCAAACAGCAGCTTTCTGAGCACTGTCTCCAGCGTATCCATCATTCCGAAGGATTATACGGACCAGGCGACAGCGCCGGTGGGAACAGGCCCCTACCGCTTTGACTCCTATTCCCCGCAGGACAAGGCAGTATTCCTGAGCAATGAGGACTATTATGGAGGCGCGCCGGCCATTTCAAAAATCACCTGCCGGATCTATGAGGATGCCAATGCGCTCTATACCGCGCTGGACGCGGGGACGCTGGATATGGCATTTCATCTGACGCTGGATCAGGTAAACAGCCTTTCAAACGGGTATGAAGTGATCGAGGGCGAAATGAATCTTGTACAGGCCCTCTATCTGAATAACGCGAGACCGCCGTTTGATGATGAGCGGGTACGCCAGGCTCTGTGCTATGCCATAGACGTGGACGGTCTCCTCGACCTGACGGAGGACGGACACGGGGCAAAGCTTGGAAGCAGCGTCTATCCCAGCTTCACCAGGTACTTCGACGACAGCCTGGTGGACGCGTATCCGTATGATCCGGAGAAAGCGGCTCAGCTGCTGGAGGAAGCAGGGGCGTCAGGCCTGAGCTTCACGATCAAGGTTCCGTCCAACTACGGTCCTCATGTGGACACCGCAAGCGTCATCGTCGAGATGCTTTCCGCCGCGGGAATCAATGCGGACATTCAGAAGGTGGAGTGGAGCACCTGGCTGAGCGATGTTTATCAGGGGCGTGACTTTGACGCGACCGTGATCGGTTTTGACGCGGCTTATCTGAGTCCGGACGCGCTGCTGCAGAGATGGGTTTCCACAGACCCGTCCAACATGATCAGCTATCACAATGCGGAATATGACGCGGCGATCGAAAAGGCGCAGCATACATCGGATGACGGGAAGCAGGTGGAGGCGTACAAGGCAGCGGAGAAGATCCTCTCCGACACAGCCGCGAATGTCTACCTTCAGGACCTTGCAGACTTTGTGGTTCTGAATCCCGAATTTACAGGGTATGAATTCTATCCGCTGTACGCGGTGGACTTCTCGAAGATTCATCCGGCCCGGTAATACAGCAGAAACAGTCAGGACATAAGAAAGGAGGCGGGCAGCATGAAACAGGTTGTGAAAAAAACAGCATCTCTCATTATTACATTGTTCGTTGTTTCCCTGCTCGCCTTTCTTGCATTCCAGATCATCCCCGGGGATCCGACCACGAAGATCCTCGGGACCAGCGCCTCGCCCCAGAAGGTGGCACAGCTGCGCGCGCAGCTCGGCCTGGACCGCCCTGTGCTGGAGCGGTACCTGGACTGGCTCGTTTCATTTGTCAAAGGAGATTTCGGGATCAGCTACAATTATCTTCGGCCGGTCGGGCGTCTGCTTGCAGACAAGCTTCCGGTAACCGTGCTGCTGACCGTGGTATCCTTTGGCATGACGCTCCTGCTTTCGGTTCCGATTGGAATCTTTTCAGGGAGCCTGAGGAACGCTGTGGCAGATCATGCGGCTGTCGTAGCCGGTCAGATCATCATGGCGGTTCCTCCTTTTTTCTTTGGGATTCTCACATGCTACCTGTTTGGAATCGTGCTGAAATGGTTTCAGCCCGGCAATTTTGTATCCTTCTCTGACGATGCGGCGGGCTGTCTTCGGTATCTGTTCCTTCCTGCGCTGTCTCTTGCGCTGCCCCGCATCGCGATGACGGTGCGGATGCTTCGCGGTTCGATCAGAAGCGAGCTGACCCGGAACTATGTGCTGACCGCAAAGTCAAGAGGCATGACGAGGCGTATGATCCTGCTGCGGCATGTGCTGCGCAATGCGATGCTTCCTGTTGTCACATTCCTGGCGGTGAGCGCCGCGGAGATCATGACGGGAACCATCATTATCGAGCAGGTATTTACGATCCCGGGAATCGGCCGGCTGCTGGTGTCTTCGATCGGAAACAGAGACTTTCCGGTCGTTCAGGCCATCGTCGTGCTTCTTGCCGCCTGGATCATGATTGTGAACTTTATCGCCGATATGCTGAATCAGTGGATGGATCCGCGCAGAAGGGAGGGCGGCTCATGAAAAAAACCGGCAATCCTTATCTGCTGACCGGGGGGATCCTGTCGGCGCTTCTCACGGCTGTGATTATTACCGGCTTCTTCTGGACTCCGTACAGCACTACGGCGATGAATGCGAAGGAGAAGCTGCAGCCGCCGTCAGCGGCGCATTGGTTCGGAACCGATAATTTCGGGAGAGACGTGTTTTCCCGTGTGATGCAGGGAGCAGGAACCAGCTTCCTTATCGCTGCTCTGGTTGTTGTCATCGGATGCAGCGCCGGAATCCTGATCGGATCTGTGTGCGGGTACTTCGGAGGAACCGCGGATCTGATTCTGACACGGATCTGTGATACGATCACCGCATTTCCCGCAATTTTGCTGGCGCTGGTAATCGTCAGCATCACAGGAAGCTCCGTTTCCAATATCGTTCTGGCGCTCGGGATCCTGTTTATTCCCAGCTTCGCCCGGGTTGTGCGTACGCAGTACGCGGGGATCCGGAATCTGAACTATATTAAGGCAGCCAGACTGCAGGGGGTTCGTACGCCCCGTATTCTGTATACGCATATTCTTCCGAATACGCTTTCGGTTCTGGTGCCGGCGATGACGATCGGTTTCAACAACGCCGTTCTGGCGGAGGCGGGAATGAGTTTTCTTGGAATCGGTATCCAGCCTCCTGAGGCCAGTCTGGGAACCATGCTCAGGGACAGCCAGAATTATCTGGCCACAGCGCCGTGGTACGCGCTGGGCGCGGGGTTTTCCATCGTACTGCTGATTCTTTCTTTTTCGCTTATGAGTGAAGGGGTCCAGAATCTGGATGCGCAGAACTGAACAGGAGCGTACCGGACGTCCCATGGCAGCCATGCAGGCCGGAAGATCCGGGCAGACCCTGAGGAGAATGACATGAGCCTTCTGGAAGTAGAGAATCTGAGAGTGCATTTTCATGACGCTGCCCCGGACCGTTATGCGGTAGACGGAGTGTCCTTTTCGATGGAAGAAGGGGATATCCTGGGACTGGTCGGGGAGAGCGGTACAGGGAAAACCGTGACGAGCATGTGCATCGGAGGGCTGCTCCCCCGTGAAAAGGCCAGCACGCAGGGAAGTATAACGCTGGACGGGGTGGAAATCTTCGACTGCAGCCAGAAGGCGCTGAACGAGATTCTGGGAAGAGAGCTGGCCATCGTATTCCAGGAGCCTATGACTTCCTTTAACCCGGTCTACCGGATCGGCCGGCAGGTTGGTGAGTCGCTGTACGTGCACCGCAGGGATCTTGGCAGGGAACAGAGGAAGGAGCTGGTTCTGGAGGCGCTCAGACGATCCGGGCTTTCGGATGCGGAGGAGGTTTTCCGGAAATACCCCCATGAGCTGTCGGGCGGCATGCTGCAGCGCGCGATGGTCGCGGCGGCGATTGTCACGGAGCCGAAGCTTCTGATCGCGGATGAGGTTACGACTGCTCTGGATGTGTCGATGCAGGCAAGGATCCTGGATCTTCTGAAGCAGCTCAACGCGGATACCCGGATGGCGATTCTGTTTATCAGCCACGACCTTCATGTTGTGAACCGTCTGTGCAGGCGGGTCATTGTCATGCAGAGAGGAAAGATCGTGGAAGAAGGGCTGACGGAAGAGGTTTTCGCTCATCCGAAGCATGAATACACAAAGCGGCTGATCGCGGCGATCCCGTCACGTCACGCCAGAAGAGCGGGAGGAAGAAGCATCTATGACGGGAAATAACAGATCGACAGCAGGCGATATCATCCTCGAGGTCCGGCATCTGAACAGCTACTACGAAAACAGCCCGGACGCAGGTTCGCATGAATCCATGTTTTACACGCACAGAGAGCAGATCCTGCATGACGTGAGCTTTGAGATCCGGAAGGGCGACGTGCTGGGACTGGTCGGCGAGAGCGGAAGCGGGAAGACTACGCTGGCAAAGGTCCTTCTGGGAATCGCCCGTGACTATAACGGAGAGGTGATTCATCATACTTCCTTCCCGCAGATGGTTTTTCAGGATCCCTTTTCGAGCCTGAATCCTGCAAGAAGCGTCGGATGGATCCTTGAGGAACCGCTCAGGGCTCTTGCGAAAAGGAGCCGGGAGGAATGGATTCCCCGGACAAAGGCGCAAAGACGCGAGCTGGTACGCGAGACGCTTCACGCGGTCGGCCTGGAGGACGAGTACCTGGACCGGAAGCCGCGGGAACTGTCAGGCGGACAGCGTCAGAGAATCAGCATTGCGTCCTGCGTGATTACGCGTCCGCGGCTGATCATCGCGGATGAACCGGTCTCGGCGCTGGATGTAACGATCCAGGCGCAGATCCTGGAGCTTCTCAAACAGCTGAAGGAGCGGTATTCACTCAGCTATCTGTTTATCAGCCATGACCTGAATGTAATCTATCATATCTGCAGCAGGGTGATGGTGATGCGCAGCGGCAGTATCGTGGAATATGGGGATACGAAGACCGTCTACCGGCATCCGAAGCATCCGTATACGCAGTCGCTGCTTCGGGACGCCATGTAGGAGAGGAAGAGAGAATGAAGATCACCTGGTTTGGAACAGCATGCTTTGGCCTGGAAAGCGGGGAGGACAGGATCCTCTTTGATCCGTTTCTGGAGCTTGCCGGCGGGGCGTACGGCGCGGATCCGCAGGAGCTTGCGCAGTATGACACCATCTTCGTGACCCATTGTCATTTTGATCACCTGTTTACGGCCGGACAGCTGGTAGAGGAGACGGACGGTGACATCAGTGTCTTCTGTACGAAGCAGTGCTGCGACACCCTGGAGCAGTTTCTGGGAGATGAGAGCAATGTCGTTCAGATCGAAAAAGGGCGATCCTACAGGATCGGATCGATCGATATAGATGTCTTGGAAGGAAGGCATATCGAATTCCAGTGGAGACATATCCTGGATACAATGACGCCTCTCCGTGTTCTGAGATATCTCGGGAACCTTCCGTTTCTTTTTCAGGCAAACAGGATCTTTAAGGAGGCAGGAGAGAGTGTTGTCTTTCATATCCGGGTGGAGGGAAAGGAGCTCCTGCTTCTCGGAAGCCTGGCCCTTTCACCGGATGAGAGATACCCGGAGGGAGCCGATGTCGTGATCCTCCCTTATCAGGGAAACAATGACCTTCCTGCAAGAGCCAGGGAGGTACTCGGGCGGCTGAAGCCCGGGAGCGTGCTGCTGAGCCACTTTGACAACGCATTTCCGCCGATGTCCCGGAATGTGGACCTGAAGCCGTTTGCGCGGATGATGCGGGCGGAATTCCCCGGGGTGCGGATCGTGAAGCCCGTGCCCGGAAAGGAGATGAGTCTATGATTCTTGCAATTGATATCGGGAATACGAACATTGTGATCGGATGCATGGACAGGGAAGAGGTTCTGTTTACGGAACGCCTTTCGACAGATCCGGCCAAAACATCCATGGAATATGCGATCCTGTTCCGGGTTGCGCTGGACATGCACCAGATTGACCCGGTGATGATAGCTGGTGCGATCATCTCGTCGGTTGTCCCGCAGATTACCCCGGTGGTCCGCACGGCCCTGCGAAAGACTACGGGAAGACAGGCATATGTTCTTGGCCCCGGAACCAGAACCGGCCTGAATATCCGGATCGATGACCCGTCTTCCGTCGGAGCGGATCTCGTAGCCGGCGCGGTAGGCGCTCTGGCCCTGTTCAAGCCTCCTCTGGTGGTGGTGGACATGGGAACCGCGACAACGCTGTCTGTCGTGGACCGTGACGGGAACTATATCGGCGGGACGATCATGCCGGGGCTGCGTCTGAGCCTCACTTCTCTGGTTTCCAGAACATCCATGCTGCAGGGCACCAGCCTGGATGTTCCGAAGCATGTGATCGGCAGCAGTACGGCGGAAGCCATGCGGAGCGGGATCGTTCTCGGCCACGCGGCGGCCATCGACGGCCTGCTGGACCGGGTGGAGGAAGAGCTCGGGGAAAAGGTAACCGTGGTCGCGACAGGCGGCCTTGCATCGAAGGTGATACCGTGCTGCAGGCATAAGATTACGCTGGACAACGCGCTTTTGCTGACAGGCCTCAGCATCATCTATGGAAAGATGAGCGGAGACGAGAATAACGCTAGGAAGAGAAAGGGGATCAACTGAGATGACGGTGCCGCAGAAGCTGAGCGAACTCCGCGCACAGATGGAGAGGGAAGGTATCGATGCCTGGCTGGTTCCGACCGATGATTTTCACGGATCGGAATATGTGGGGGATCATTTTAAATGCAGGGAGTTCCTGACCGGGTTTACAGGCTCGGCCGGAACGGCACTGGTTACAGGGGACAGGGCGTATCTCTGGACAGACGGAAGGTACTTTCTTCAGGCGCAGCAGCAGCTTGCGGGAAGCGGGATCGAGCTGATGAAGACCGGTGTGGAAGGCGTGCCGACGATCGAAGAATACCTCCGTGAGAATCTGAAAGCCGGGGAAGTGCTCGGATTTGACGGAAGGTGCATGCCCTTTTCGAAAACAAAGAATCTTTCCAGAGTGGTCGGGGAAAATGGCGGGTCGATCCTGGCCTGTACAGATGACGGCCCCCTGGATCTCATAGACCGGTTCTGGGAAGACCGCCCTCCGCTGCCCTGCGGCGATGTCTGGGAACTGGATATAGCCTATGCCGGAAAGTCACGCGCGGAGAAGCTGAAGGAGCTGCGCGGCTGCATGGAGAAAGAAGGCTGCTCCTTCCATATCATTCCTTCGCTGGATGATATCGCGTGGCTGTTGAACCTTCGCGGCAGCGACATTCTCTACAATCCGGTCTTTCTGTCTTATCTGGAGATCACGCAGACCGGGGCGATCCTCTTCGCGCAGAGGGAGGCATTCTCCGGGAGCCTTGCCGCGAAGCTGTCCGCGGACGGGATCTCGCTCAGGCCTTACGAAGAGATCTATTCCTCCGCGAGGCAGATTCCGGAGGGAAGCCGTGTCCTGCTTGACCCGGCGCGTGTGAATCTGACGCTCTGGACATCGCTGGATCATACCGAACGTGTCTGTAAGAGCAATCCGACGAGCCTTATGAAGGCGGTCAAGAATCCCGTGGAAATGCGCCATATGAGGGACGCGCATATCAAGGACGGCGTCGCTGTCTGCCGGTTCATTTTCTGGCTGAAGGAGCAGATGCGCCGGTACGATCCGGCGCATCCCGTGACAGAGCTTTCGGCGGCGGAAAAACTATTCTCGTTCCGGCAGGAGATGGAGCATTTCCTGGGAAACAGCTTTGAGACGATCGCCGCGTACGGGCCGCATGGCGCCATCATTCATTACAGTGCGACAAAGGAGACGGATCTTGCGCTGGAGCCGAAGAGCTTTCTGCTTGTGGATTCCGGCGGACAGTATCTGGAAGGAACGACCGATATTACGAGGACGATCGCGTGCGGCCCTTTGACGGAGGAGGAGAAGGAATTCTATACCCGGACGCTTCGCGGCAACCTGAACCTTGGGGCGGTCAGATTCCTGTATGGCTGCAGCGGAATGGCGTTTGACTATCTGGCGCGGCAGCCCTTCTGGGAGATCGGTGTGGATTATAATCACGGTACCGGCCACGGCGTCGGCTTCCTGCTGAATGTGCATGAGGGTCCCAACAGCATCGGATATAAGATCATGCAGGACCGCCCTTTGCCCTGCGTGATGGAGGAGGGGATGGTCACCTCCAACGAGCCTGGTTTTTATCTGGAGGGAAGGTTTGGAGTCCGCTGCGAGAATCTTACCCTGTGTGTGAAGGATGAGAAGAATGCTTACGGACAGTTTATGCGGCTGGATCCTCTGACGATGGTGCCGTGGGAGCTGGAGGCGGTTGTTCCCGGTATGCTGAATGAGCGTGAGCGGAAGCTGCTGGATGAGTATCATGAGATGGTGTATGGGGCGGTTTCGCCGTTTCTGAACGCGGAGGAGAGGGAGTGGCTGCGTGAGGCGACCCGCGGGATCCTGCCGCAGGCCGCTCCCTGAGCACCATGAGACGGCCGGGGTGTGACCTGTAACGCTT
>CAJOQO010000220.1 GCA_905236545.1 uncultured Lachnospiraceae bacterium | reverse complement strand
TTTGAGAAAAAGCGTTCTACACTTTGAGGATATGATGGCCGGCGGCTTTCATCAGCCGGTTCATGATGGCCGCCCCAATCTGTGGTGTGTCAAATGATTCCGAGTAGATGACATCAACGCCGAGGTCATCGAATTCGCGCAGAATGCCGAACAGGTGCTGCGAGATCGTAATCTCCCTCGCCCGGCTGCCCGCGGAACGGACGATTCCGCAGTGATAGCCGCAGGCGTCTTCGTCCGCGGCGATGATGCCGCAGGTGAGCCCGCGGGATGCGGCGTCGCGCGCAAGGGAATCGATGGCAGCGCGTACATCCTCCGCCCGTCCCTCAACGATGGTGAGGTCTGCTTTTGGCGCATAATGGCGGTACTTCATTCCGGGCGCCTTCGGGCGGAAGGAAGGATCCCTGCTGTGAAGCCCGGGATCCATCCGGACTTCGCCGAGCACGTCCCGGAGCATCTCCAGGCTGATATAGCCGGGCCGCAGGATCATCGGTATGTCTTCCGTAAGATCGATAATGGTTGATTCTACGCCGATCCCTACACTGCCTCCGTCGATGATCATATCGATCTTTCCGTCAAGGTCGTCACGTACATGCTGCGCGGTGGTCGGACTCGGCCGCCCTGAAGTGTTGGCGCTCGGAGCCGCGATATAGCCGCCTCCTTCGCGGATCAGGGCAAGCGCGATTTCGTGATCCGGCATCCGCACTGCCACACTGTCGAGTCCGCCGGTAACAGAAGAGGGGACATGCGCGCTGCGGTTCATGATGATGGTCAGCGGGCCGGGCCAGAAGGAATGCGCCAGCATATATGCCTGTTCCGGAACGGAGGATACGATCTGCTCCAGGCTGTCCAGACAGGCGATGTGAACGATCAGAGGATTGTCGGAGGGGCGGCCTTTGGCACGGTAGATTTTTGCCGACGCATCAGAATCGAGCGCATTGCCGCCAAGCCCGTATACCGTTTCGGTTGGAAAAGCAACCAGTCCTCCGGATGCGATGATTCTGCCTGCCGTCTCCATGAGCCGGGCGTCTACGCCCTGCCTCATATCAGCCCATATTGTGTTCATAGATCCTCCAAACCAGGTATCTTTTCACGGAGATTATAGCACGCACATTTTCTCCTGTGAAGAAACAACATTTCTGGTGCATTTTCCGGAGATTGTGATATACTAGCTAATAACGTTTTTTTAGGAGGTTCGTCTGTTATGGAACAGGAAATGAAAACACCGGTAACCGAGGCTGATGCACAGGTGGATACTGTAGCAGAGGCTGTGGAGACAGCTGAGGCGGCCGCGGCCGTGAATGAGACGGCTGAGGCGGCGGAATCGGCTGCGGCTGAGACAGCGGAATCGGCTGTGGCTGAGACGGCGGAAGCTGCTGCGGCTGAGACAACAGAGGCTGCGGCTCCTGAGCCGGCGGCTGCCGCGTCCGAGACGGCAGAGGATTCGCCGGAAACAGAGAAGGCGGCTGCGCCGGAGAAGTCTGAGGAGCCGGTGGAGTCCATGGCGGACTATGAGGCGGAGATCGATGCGTCTTTGCGCAGATATGAGCGCGGCGAGAAGGTGAAGTGCACGGTTGTGAGCGTTGACATGGACAAGATCATGGTTGAGCTCGGCTCTACGACCGGCATCATCCGCAGGCAGGATGTAAGCGATGACCCGGCTTTCAATCTGCAGGAGAATATCAAGACCGGGGATGAGGTGGAGGCAACGGTCGTCCGTCCGGATGACGGCCACGGAAATGTTGTTCTGTCCATGAAGGCGGCATCCGCTGCCAGGGCGTGGGACAGGCTGCTGGATCTGCTTTCATCGAAGGAGACAGTCAGTGTCAGGATCAACGGCGTTACCAAATCCGGCGTCACCACAGTCCTGGAAGGCATCAGGGGATTCATTCCGGCCTCCAAGCTGAGCCTTGGATTCGTGTCGGACGATGATCTGAACAACTGGGTTGGCAAGACCGTTGAAGCGCGCGTGATCACTGCGGAGAAGGATGGAAAGAAGCTGGTTCTTTCTTCGAAGGAGATCCTCAGGGAGAAGGAAGCTGCCGAACGCAAGGAGGCAGCAGCTGCCGTAAAGGTCGGGATGGTGACGGAAGGAACTGTTGAGACACTGAAGGACTACGGTGCGTTTATCAACCTTGGCAAGGGTGTTACCGGACTTCTTCATGTTTCCCAGATCAGCCAGAAGCGGATCAAGACTCCGTCGGAGGTTCTGAAGGAAGGCGAGACTGTCAGGGTTAAGGTGATCAAGACTGCGGACGGAAGGATCAGCCTGAGCATGAAGGTGCTGGATGAGTCCGCGCCGGCGCCGGAGAGAGAAGAGAAGGTGAGCTTCAAGCTTCCGAAGAGCGAAGCGATCGGAACAGGACTTGGGGACCTGCTGAAGGGAATCAAGCTGAACTGAGTGCCGGACAGAATGGAGTGCCGGTCCGGACAGAGTACCGGTTCAGACAGAGTGACAGACGGATGATAACCGGTGAAAAAAAGGGGAGGAGCTTATGCTCCTCCCCTTTGCGGTCTACGCCTTTTACATCCCGCGTGCCTTTCGCGCGCATGCAAGCTCAGCTTCGATCACACTGGAGCGGAATCCTTTTTCCTCCAGCACCCGGACCGCCTCGATCGTGGTCCCTCCCGGTGAGCATACCATGTCCTTCAGGGCGCCCGGATGCATCCCGGTTTCCAGGAGCATCTTTGCGGATCCCAGAACTGCCTGCGCTGCGAACCGGAGGGCCTGGGCGCGGGGCATGCCAAGTGCGACCGCTCCGTCCGCCATGGCTTCCAGAAAGAGGAATACATAGGCGGGGGAGCTGCCGGAAACTGCCGTGACAACATCCAGAAGATGTTCCGGAACGGAAAGCGCTTTTCCGAAGCTTTCGAACAGACGAAGGACGAGGGCAAGGTCTTCGCCGGTTACAGATTCGTTCGGGGTCAGGCCGCTCATTCCTTCGCCGACAATTGCGGGCGTGTTCGGCATGGCCCGGACGATCTTCAGATCTCTTCCAAACTGATCCTTCAGCCACGCAAGGCTCTTTCCGGGTGCGACAGACACGATGATGACAGAATCCTTTACGCAGGTACGGATCTGTGAGATCACATTCTCGTAAACCTGCGGCTTCACGGCAAGAACCAGCAGATCGGAAGAGGCAGCCACCTCCTCATTCGAAGCACATCCGATTCCCAGCTCCTCCCTTATTCTGTTTTGTGATTCCTGTGTGCGGGCAGCCGCGGAGATGTCTTCCCTGGCGGCCAGCCCGGAAGACAGGATGCCGCGGATCATGGCAGATCCCATGTTCCCACATCCGATAAAACCGATTTTCATAAGATGTTTCCTCCTGCCAAGAGTATATGAGCTGGTGTTTTGTCCGTCAAGAAAGGGAACGTATGCTCCGGCCTGCGGATGGCTTCCGCATCGCAAACCTGCAGCCCACTCCGGCTGAGCTCTTTGCCGACTGGTGATCAGGGGCGGCTTGCATCAGCCCCCTGTGGCTGCCGGAAAAGGTGGTCAGGAAACACAGACTTGACATGCTACAGGGGCAAGAGTAGAATTAAAACAAATGTAACAATTTCGTAATATTCAGGAGGAGTTCACATGAAAAAGCGTTTGGCCGGGATGGTTCTCCTTGCTCTATCCTTATTCATAATGTGTGCAGGGTATGTGCATGCTGATTTTGTTGAGAAGGGTGGTAATACCTATTACCAGGATGAGGACGGAACCTATCTGACCGGCCTTCAGACCATCGATGACAAGATGTATTATTTTGACGCGAACGGCGTCATGAAAAAAAAGGCGTGGGTCAAGACTCCGGACGGGAATGAATACCGTGCGTCGAAGAGCGGTGTGATCCTGCAGAATAAGTGGTTTAAGAAGAAGTACTATCTGAACGAGGAGGGGGAGAAAGCGTTCGGGCTTACGAAGATCGGTAAGAAGCTGTACTTTTTTGCCCCGGATACCGGATTGCTTCAGACAGGGAAACTGAAGGATGAGGAAGGCAACCTGTATATCACGAATAAGAAGGGTGTTGTATACAGCGGAAAATTCTTCCAATATGAGAAGAGCAATTATTACGCATTTCCGGACGGCAAGCTTGCGAAAGGGCTCGTGAAGGTCGGGCTGTATCAGTATTTCTTCAAGAAGTCTAACGGAAAGATGGTCACCGGCAAGAAAAAGAAGGTTGGCGGCTATTACTACTATTTCACGAAGGCAGGACCCGCGGCCTGCGAGAAGTGGGTCAAGCTCGACGGGAAGTATTATTATTTCCAGCAGGACGGCCGGATGGCCACCAATATGTACATCGGCACAAAGTGGTATGTCGATGCGGAAGGGGTGCGCAAGTCAGCGTCCCTGGTTAAGATGACGGTCACGGAGAAGGACGGGAAGCGGTATATCTACGACGAGATCGGTAATCTGCAGACTGCAAAATGGACCAACATCGACGGCAAGACCTATTATTCCGGAACGGACGGAGTCCTTGTGACCGGTCTTCAGACAATTGAAAACGTTCAATATTGTTTTGGGGAAGATGGTGCGCTGCTGAAGAACACCGTTACGTCCATCAACGGAACCATGTATCAGATTGATGAGGAAGGAAAAGTTACCGGAACGACTGACGCGTCGGGTGCCGCGATGGCGACGTATGCGCAGCAGTTTGTCGGCAATCCTTACGTATATGGCGGGACGAGCCTGACCAAGGGAGCGGATTGTTCGGGCTTCTGCTATTCCGTGCATCAGAAATTCGGGATCCAGCTGATGAGGGTCGCGGATGACCAGATGAAGGGACCGAACGCTGCGTATCAGAAGCTGGGTTACAAGAAGGGGATGGTGATAAAAGACGCGGACCTTCTGCCGGGTGACCTGGTCTTCTACGGAAGCAGCAGCTACGCGTCTCATGTCGCGATGTATATCGGAAACAATAAGATTGTCCATGCGGCGAATTCAAGGCTTGGAATCATCATTTCCGATATGGATTATGTGAAGAGCCGTGTGAAGGATCATAATATGAGGTACTGGGCCTGACTGATACCGACCCGAGGGCGGGGGTTTCCGCCTGAACGGGCGGTGAAGGCGGCACAGGAAAGACAGTCCGCCGTCCGGATCTTTGCCGGGCGGCTTTTTGTATCGGCAGGGTCGTGATCCGCAGGAACGGAGGTGTTGCTGTTCCTTACCGTCAGTGTGTTTTCTTCGGAACAGACGGAATGGTATCATAGCCACCCCCTGAGTGTCATGCAAAAGCCACAGGGCTTCTGATACAAGCCGCTCCTGATCACCAGTCGGCAAAGAGCTCAGCCGGAGTGGGCGTTACGATTCACGGTCCTGATCTGAGCTTTATTCTGCCGCTTACAGGCAAGCCTGACGCGTCAGATACAAAGACTCAGACCGGCCGTGAATAGTAACC
>CAJOQO010000219.1 GCA_905236545.1 uncultured Lachnospiraceae bacterium | reverse complement strand
TATCGACGATTCCGCATTTAAAAACTCTTCCGTTACGATCAAGGCAAAATGCGGCAGCTACGTCGGAAACTGGGCGATCAGGAACGATATCCAGAGAATGATCACCGATCATAAATCTGTGGTGCAGGATGCCGCTGTTCCCGTCACCTGTACGACGGACGGAAGGACGGCGGGCAGCCATTGCGGATCCTGCGGTGACACCATATCGGGCCTGGAAGTAATCCCGGCCGGACATGATCTGACAGAGCATCAGGCTGTTGCCGCGACCTGTACTCAGGCGGGAAACCGTGCCTACTGGCATTGCAGCAGATGCGGGAAGTACTTTAAGGATGCGAAAGGAAAATCAGAGTATCCCGGGAGTGACTGGTACATTGCGCCGAAGGGACATAACCTGACGGCACACGCTGCCGTAGCTGCAACAGAGAAAAAAGCAGGCAATTCGGCATACTGGAGCTGCAGTACCTGCAAGAAGTACTTCAGTGACGCGAACGCTGTAAATGAGATAGCGAAGGACAGCTGGGTAGTGCCGGCGACCGGGTCTCAGACATCGCAGTCAGAGGTAATCTCCGATACAACGGATACAGATGACGGAAACATTACAACTACGGTTTCCATTTCTTCCGCTGTGATCACCGGATTGAAGTCGGTTGTCTACACCGGCTCTGCGATCCGGCCAAAGGTTAAGGTCACTCTGAACGGTACGGTTCTGAAGTCCGGAACGGATTATACCTGTCAGTATTCGAATAACAAAAATGCCGGAAAGGCGAAGGTAACCGTCGTCGGGGCAGGAAGCTATGACGGAACCGTATCCGCAGCCTTTACCATCAAAAAAGCATCGCAGGCGCTGAAGGTTAAGGCGAAGAAACCGTCTGTCAGCAAGAGCAGCGTGAAAAAGAAAAACCAGGTGATCAAGGCGGATAAGACGATCAAAGTATCCGGGGCAAAGGGAAAGATTACCTGTAAAAAGGTGAGCGGATCAAAGAACCTGACGGTCAGCGGAGCCGGCAATATCACCGTCAGGAAAGGAACGAAAAAAGGAACCTACAGGATCACATTCCGTGTTACAGCGGCAGGAAACAAAAACTACAAAAAGAAGGTTCAGAATGTAACGGTGAAAGTTACTGTTAAATGACAGGCAGGAGACATATCTCAGAGAAGAAGCAGGCATTGGTGATACGCTGCTCCAGGTGCAGGAGAAGATGAGGGAAGGCTGGAACTGCTGTTATGCGAATGTTGGATCTGATAAACCCTTTATCCCTTAAAAACATACAATCATTGTTTTCTTCCTATATGGGAACTTCACTGATGATTACGGATATCTACGGCACGCCGTTGATCCAGCCGAACGCCGGAGTCAGGATGTGCAGTCTGATCCGCAACACGCCCCGGGGAGAGATGATCTGTGAAGCCAGCGACCGGCAGGGGGGACACGAGACGCTGCTCAGCAAGGAGACTCATGTCTACCGATGTCTGGCAGGCTTTATCGATTTCTCTGCAGCGGTTGTTTTCCGGGGAGAAGTGATCGGGATGCTGGTAGGAGGACAGGTAAAAACAGGAGAGGAAGAGGAGGAGAATCTGCAGGAGATCTCGGATAAGACGGGAGTTCCAGTGGAAGAGCTGAAGCTTGCCTACCGGCAGATGCCTTGCGTCGAAGAAGACGTGCTTCGGGAGAAGCTGCCTTTCCTCAAGAATGTGATGGAAACTCTGTGTGAACTGTCCGGTTATTATTACGAGGCGCGCCTGAAGGACAGAAAGGCAGTGGCGGATGCGGAGGCGAGAGCCCGCGCGGCGGATGAGGTGACGGAGCTTTTCCGCAGACAGCTGAAGCATCTGTCTGCGGGATTCACAGAGAATCAGGAACCGGATCGCAATTACAGGCTTCTCCAGGACGAGCTGAATGAGATGATCCGGCAGGTCGGATCCGTGAAGGAAGTGATCCGTGAGACTCCGGATTATGCGGAGTGTTCTGATCAGAATTACAGAATCAGGGAAGTGATCTATGAGCTGCAATGGGTACTGAACCGTGTCAGCGCTCCTTTTGGTGAAAGGATCCGGATCCACAGGGATGAAAGCATTCCTCCTTACCTTTGCGGCGATCCTGATGCGATCAGCGATGTGCTGAGCAGGATCCTGCAGTATATCAGCAGAATCGCTCCGGGCAGATCCTTTTCGGTTGCTGCCGGTATGGAACGGGATTCGTATGCGGCGCTCATCAGGATCCGGATCATCTGTCCCGGATGTTTTCTTTCTGAACAGGAATTATCAAAGGCTGCCGGTGTTCTCAGGAGGGAGAGGGATCAGTTATTTGCTGACTCTGAGCTGGAATACCTGGAACTGGTAAATGCGGCGGTTGTTGCCGGAAAGCTGTCTGCAGAGCTGGCTCTCGTCCCTTCTGTTTCAGAAGAGGAAGGCTTATGCTTTGAATTCGCCGTTCCGCAGCTTCCGGCGAAGGGGGGCTTTTATTGATGAACAGTCACAGTGAAGTTCTGTCCGGACAGATCCGGGACCTTCTTCTGGAAGCGCAGCAGGAAGGAGCAGGTCAGAAGGAGCTGAGAAAGATACTTCTCGCGGCAGCGGATGGTCTGGGAATCTTTCCTGCCTCAGAAAACGGGCGCGTGGTGCAGGATTATGACAAGGAGACAGGGGCGTATTCTCTGGAATATGCGATGCTGCTTCTGCAGCAGATCTGTGTCCGGGAAGATGCCGGCCTGTACGAGGGAGTGAGTTTCAATATTACGGGTATGACCATATTCAATAACCGTTTCGGCATGGAGAACGGTTCCAGGATCATACATGCCTATCTGGACCGGCTGAAGGATGTGATCGGGAAAGACGGGTTTACCGGCCGGATCGGTGGAGACAGATTCTTTGCTGTCTATCGCAGGGAAAAGCGGAATGATGTGATTGCCTTTGTGAAGGGTGCTGATCTGAAGGTTCCCCGGGTTACGGACAAAAGCATCCATGTGAGCAGTATCGCAGGCTTCATGGAAATTGAAAGCGGGATGGATGCTTCCACTGTTCTGGATGGGATAAATGCGGCAAGGCGGATCGCGAAGTATCAGACGAATACGACATTTCTCTTCTATGATGATGAGATCCGCAGAAAGCTGAGCAATGACAGGAATGTGGAACTGATGTTCAGTCCTGCGCTTCAGAATGAAGAGTTTCAGGTTTATTATCAGCCAAAGGTTGAACTTCGACGCTACCACCTGTACGGAGCAGAAGCGCTCTGCAGATGGTTTCATAACGGGAAGATGATAATGCCGGGGGATTTCATCCCTGTCCTGGAACAGAACGGAGCGATCTGCGAGCTGGACTGTTATATTCTGGAGCATGTCTGCCGCGACATCAGAGGCTGGATGGAGGAAGGCAGGAAGACGGTCTGTATCTCCGTCAATCTGTCCCGCTGCAATCTGGGAGATCCTGCGCTTCTTGACCGGATCATCGGAATCCTTGAAAAGTATCAGATTCCTGCCGGCGCGGTGGAGATCGAGATCACGGAAACAGCCACGGAGGTCTCATTTCTTGAGCTGCAGAAACTCGTGAGAGGACTGAGAGACGCCGGGATCCCATGCTCCCTTGATGATTTTGGGGCAGGTTATTCCTCCATGAATACACTCAGTGAGATCCCCTGGAACTATATCAAGATCGACAGGAGCCTTGTTCCTGCAGGGGATGACGACGCGGAGGATGAAAAGAGGAAGATTCTGCTGAAAGGTGTGGTCTCCCTGGCACAATCCCTCGGGATCTCCTGTATCACAGAGGGGGTGGAGACACTGAAGCAGTCTGTGTTCCTGAAGTCGGTCGGCTGTTACCTTGCGCAGGGATTCTTCTTTGACCGTCCTATGCCGAAGGAATCGTTTGTCGAACGGCTGACAGCAGCGGATAAAGGCTTCACAAAAGGCCCTCGCTGAAAGGTTATTCGTA
>CAJOQO010000218.1 GCA_905236545.1 uncultured Lachnospiraceae bacterium | reverse complement strand
GTTGATGATGCGATTGCCCTTATAGATCCATCCCTTCTCATAGAGCCTGCAGAACACAGTCTCAACCGCCTTCGAGCACCCCTCGTCCATCGTGAAGCGCTCCCGCTCCCAGTCCGCGGAGGAACCCATCCTTCTGAGCTGGGTCATGATACGGCTGCCATATTCCTTTTTCCAATCCCAGCAGTACTCCAGGAACTTCTCCCTGCCGATCTCATGCTTGTCGATGCCCTTATCCTTGAGCATATTCGTGACACGTACTTCTGTCGCGATCGCGGCGTGATCCGTCCCCGGCTGCCACAGCGCCTCATACCCCTGCATCCGTTTCCACCGGATCAGGATGTCCTGAAGCGTGTTGTCCAGCGCATGGCCCATATGAAGCTGGCCCGTAACATTGGGCGGAGGCATGACAATCGTAAACGGCTTCTTATCCGGATTCACCCTGGCATGAAAATATCCCTTTTCCTCCCAGGTACGGTAGATCGCATCCTCCATACCGGACGGATCGTATGTCTTGGCTAGTTCCTTCTTTCCCATTGTTCTACTCCTGTGAAATGGAATGATTACGGGGCCAAAAGATCCGCGATGCGCTCGCAGATCTCCTCCCTTCCGCTTCCGGTCTGTGCGGAAAACGGAATCAGGATGCCTCCCTTCGGTGCCTGGAGCGTCTCCCGGATCAGCTTCAGCCGGCCCGGAACCCTGCTCCGCTTGATCTTATCAGCCTTGGTCGCGATCAGATGCGGAATACGGCCGCTGTGGATGATCCACTCATACATCTGCCGGTCATTCGCGTTCGGCTCATGCCGGATATCCAGCAGTAAAAACACTGCACGCAGATCCCGGCTGTCCCGCAGATAACGCTCGATCATCTTTCCCCACCGTGCTTTTTCGGCAGGCGAAACACTCGCGTATCCGTATCCGGGAAGGTCGACAAGCTGAAACCGCGCTGCCTCCTCCGTGAACTCCACGGCGGACACAGCTGCGGTTTCCTCCGCCGGCTCACCCGGAGCCGGCACTGCAGCGCGCATCTTGACGAGCGCGTCTATCTCATAAAAATTAATCGTACGGGTTTTCCCCGGCGTCTCCCCCACGCGCGCAAGACGCTTGCGCTGCATCAGCGCATTGATCAGGGAGGACTTTCCCACATTGGATCTTCCGGCAAACGCAATCTCCGGCAGCTCTGACTGCGGCAGAGCGCTTGTGAATCCGCATACCGTTTTCAATTCAGCGTTTCTGATCTTCACGCAGTCTCCTCAAGGGAATTCTTCCTTCTTCCCACCTTTGGCGACGGATCCGGGCGCTTTCCCGTATCCTCACGGATCAGCTTCGGCTTCTGTGTGCCATCCACCGCCTCACGCGTTACGATACAGCCCTTGACATCCTTCATGCCCGGAATCTCATACATCACATCGAGCATCGCCGATTCGATAATCGATCTCAGGCCTCTCGCGCCGATCTTGCGCTCGATCGTCTTGTCCGCGATCCGCTCTACCGCTTCCTCCTCGAAGCTCAGCGCAACCCCGTCCAGCTCAAACAGTTTCTGATACTGGCGTATGATCGCGTTCTTCGGCTCCGTCAGGATACGGATCATGGCGGCACGGTCCAGCGCGTTCAGGCTTACCACGATCGGAACGCGTCCGATGAACTCCGGAATCAGGCCAAAGCGGATCAGATCCTGGGGAAGCACATTCTTCAGAAGCTCACCGATGTTTTCTTCCCTCTTCTCCGTAATCGGGGCAAGGAATCCCATGGATCTGGTATCCATCCTGTTCTCGATGATCTTATCAAGTCCTTCAAATGCGCCGCCGCAGATAAAGAGAATATTCGTTGTGTCAATCTGGATGAGCTCCTGATGCGGATGTTTTCTTCCGCCCTGCGGCGGAACCGAGGCAACCGTTCCCTCAACAATCTTAAGAAGCGCCTGCTGCACGCCTTCTCCGGACACATCCCTGGTGATCGAAACATTCTCGCTCTTTCGCGTAATCTTATCGATCTCATCAATATAGATGATCCCCCTCTGCGCCCGCTCGATATCATAGTCGGCCGCCTGGATCAGCTTCAGCAGAATGTTCTCCACATCCTCACCGACATAGCCGGCTTCCGTGAGAGAGGTAGCGTCCGCAATCGCGAACGGTACATTCAGCATCTTCGCAAGTGTCTGGGCAAGGTAGGTCTTGCCTGATCCGGTCGGTCCGAGCATCAGGATATTGCTCTTCTGGAGCTCAACCCCATCGGCGGATAAGGAGGGCTTGTTCGACAGCACTCTCTTATAATGATTGTAAACCGCTACCGAAAGCGTCTTCTTCGCTTCCTCCTGCCCGATCACATACTCATCCAGAAAGGACTTGATCTCCATCGGCGTGCGCAGATTGATCTCACTTTGCACCGTATCCAGATCTTCCTCTGCCAGTTCATCCTCCAGGATCTCAGAGCATACATCGATGCATTCATCACAGATATACACACCGCCCGGTCCGGCGATCAGCTTGCGCACCTGATCCTCGGTCTTATTGCAAAAGGAGCATCTGATCTTATCAAAATTTTTACCTGCCATAGTTCCCCTTATCTGGAAGTGACAACCTGATCGATCAGGCCGTATGCTTTCGCTTCCTCTGCACTCATCCAGTGATCCCGTTCGGTATCCCGCTCGATCACCTCAAGCGGCTGTCCGCTGTTCTCTGCAAGATACTGATTCAGACGTTTTCTGGTCTCGATAATCTGTTCCGCCTGGATCTTGATATCGCTTGCCTGTCCCTGCGCGCCGCCGGATGGCTGGTGAATCATGACAGAAGCATTCGGAAGAGCATATCTCTTCCCCTTCGTTCCTCCGGCAAGAAGAAATGCGCCCATGCTGGCAGCCATTCCGATGCAGGTCGTGGAAACATCACACTTGATGTAGCGCATCGTATCATAGATTGCCCACCCCGCAGAGACGGAACCGCCAGGGCTGTTGATATACAGGTGAATATCCTTGTTCGGATCCTCAGACTCCAGAAACAGGAGTTCGGCGACGATGATGTTTGCCGATACATCCGTGACTTCCTCGCCAAGGAATATGATCCTGTCCTTTAACAGCCTGGAGTAAATATCATATGACCTCTCCCCGCGGGAGGTCTGCTCGATTACATACGGAATCAGCGCCATACTTCGCAATCCTTTCTTTTCACTCCGTTTTCCGCCTGTCCCGGCTCCAACGGTTCCGGACACACAGCTCTGCCCGCGGGCAGGTCAGTTCTCTTCCGGAGTCTCCCCGGTCTCCTCATTCTCCCCGGTCTCCTCAGGCATGTCAACCTCGACAGCCGCCCCGGCGATGACCTTCACCGCCTCCTGCACGGCCAGCTCCTGCTTCATCGATGCTATGGACTCTTCTCCCATCATATCGTACAGTTTTTCCTTTTCCATCCTGTACGCTTCGGCCATCTTTCCGATCTCCTCATCCAGCTGTTCATCAGAGATCTCAATCTTCTCCGCTTTCGCAACCGCCTCGAGAAGAAGGCTGTTCTGAATCCTCTCCAGAGCCTGCGGCTTCATCTGGTTCACCAGCATCTCCTGATTCATGCCGGAAAGCTGCATATACTGATCCATATTCATGCCCTGGGACTGAATCTGCTGCGCGAACTCGTCCACGAGCCTGCGCGCCTGCTCCTCGACCATGACATCCGGAATCTCCATGACAGCGTTCTTCAGAGCGGCCTTCACTGCAGCAGTTTCATTCGCGCTCTTCCGGGCGTTCTCCTTCCGTTCGCGGACTCTCTTTTCCACGTCGGCCTTATACTCGTCGACCGTCTGGAATTCGGAAACATCCTGAACAAAATCATCATCCAGCTCCGGCACCTGATGCTCGGAGATGCTGTTGACCCTGCACCTGAACACCGCGTCCTTCCCCTTCAGATTCTCCGCATGATAGTCCTCCGGGAATGTCACATTCACATCGAACTCTTCCCCGATGCTCTTTCCGATAATCTGATCCTCGAATCCGGGGATAAATGAGCCGGAGCCGATCGTAAGGCTGAAGTCGGAAGCCTTGCCTCCCTCAAAGGGCTCGCCATCCACACTGCCGTCAAAGTCAAGCCTGATGCGGTCTCCATCCTGCACCGGGCGGTCATCGACATCGATGTCACGCGCATTCTGATCGAGTTCTCTGTCGATCTCGCTCCGGATCTCCTCCTCGGATACGGTGACCTCCTTCTTCGGAATCTCAACTCCCTTATACTGGCCGAGCTGAACCTCCGGCTTCAGCGCAACAGTCGCAGTGTAGATGAACGGCTTGCCTTCTTCAATCTGCGTAATATTAACCTGCGGGCGGGAGACAATCTGTTCGCCGCTTTCCTTCGCAGCCTCATCATATGTGCTCTGAAGAAGGATATTCGCTGCTTCCTCGAAGAAAACAGCCGCCCCGTACATCTTCTGGATCATCTTCCGGGGGGCTTTTCCTTTTCTGAATCCGGGAAGAGTGATGCGGCCCTTCTGCTTCAGATAAGCCTTCTCAAGCGCTTCGACGAACTCGTCCGCCGGTACCTCGATCGTCAGGACTGCCATATTGTTCTCTTTTTTCTCTACTGTTACGCTCATGTATCATGCTCCTTGTTTCAATCTTCTGGAATGCTTCCTGTTTCCGATCCTGTGTGCGGAAGCATCATGCCTGTTTCAGTTTACCGTCAAAGTAGTATATCACAGGGATATGTTGAATACAATTGAGTTTTTTATCTTTTCGGCCTGCTCCTTCCCCTGGATCAGCTCTATGATCTTCAGGGCAAATGCAATGGCTGTTCCGACTCCGCGGCTGGTCACAAACTGTCCTGAAACCTCCACTTCGTTCTGTGTTGTCTCAGCCCCGGTCAGGTACTCCTCCAGTCCCGGGTAGCAGGTTGCCCTGTGTCCCGCGAGGAGTCCCATCTCTCCCGGCACCCTCGGAGCCGCGCAGATCGCGCAGATCCATGTATCCGTGTCCGCGGCTTCCTTCAGCATGCGTGCCAGGACAGGATCCTCCCGCAGGTTCATCGTTCCGGGCATTCCGCCCGGAAGCACCAGCGCGGCCGCGTCTTTCGCACTGACCTCTTCAATCCTTGCATCCGCTTCAAATGCGATCCCGTGAGATCCCCGGATCCTCAGATCTCCCCCGACCGCGCAGAGGACAACCTCGAGTCCCGCCCTGCGCAGAAGATCCACCTGCGTCAGGCACTCGATCTCCTCACAACCCTGTGCTGCAAATACATATACTTTACTCATAACGGCTCCTTTCTCCGTTTCCCGGATGCGGAATCCCCGGCGGATTCCCGTATGTGTTTCCCTACGCATTTGTGCTGAATAAAATGTGAATAAAACAGAAAAAATGTTGGATTATCTGTAGATATTCATGATTGCATGTGCTAGAATACCGATGTTTATCATGAGTCTGGGTGATGACGCCAGAATTATCTGGAAGGAGGATTCAAATATTATGACTGATCAGAGAGTCAACCAGTATAAGCAGCTTGGTCTTACCATTGCTTATTACAGAAAACTCAAAGGCATTACACAGCAGTCACTTGCTGAAGCTGTGAACTTAAGCCGCACTCATATCAGTAACCTTGAAGCGCCGAATATGCCTACGTCGATCTCTCTGGAGAAGCTGTTCGATATCGCCGAGGTTCTAAATGTTCCCGTAAAAAATTTCTTTGATTTCCGTGACTGAATCTGACGGAATATTATAACCAGTTGATACGAATCTGTAACCGGGCAGGAAACGCCTTGTGCGCTCCTGCCCGGTTCTTTTCTGCCCTGGGAACTGCTGTCACGCCTCGCCGAAGATCACCTTCAGCACCTTATCCGCGCTCATATTCCTGAGCCCTTCCGGATCCGACAGAACACTTGTCTCTTCTCCGATGCTCCACCGCATCCTCGAATAGGAGGTCAGGTAGGAGTATCCCCTTGTGACATCCGGATACTTCTTGTACCACGCCTTATAATACTTTTTCATATATTTCTTCGCCAGCTTCCAGGCCTTGCTCTTTGTCTTTCCTTTTCTGGAAGGGGTTCCATTGATCATGACGCCCTTCGGGCTCGAATGAACCAGTACAACGCTTCCGTCTGAGCATTCTCCGATCACGATATAGACATGCCCCGCCGGAAGGCTCATAATATCTCCCGCCATATGATCTTTAACCTTTGCCGGACTCTTATATTCCCCCCATCCCCATTTGGCATAGGTATAGGCCATCGTCTCCGCAAGCATGACAAAGCTCCCGTGACCGCTTTCCGTGTTGAAGGTATTGTAGAGAACCCATCCTACAAAGCCGGAGCAGTCAAGTCCCTTTTTCCGCTGATACCGGTAATTCCTGTAATCGTAATTCGCGTTCTGTTTCTTAAAGAATTTTTCCCACGCCTTCGAGACGCCGATGGTTGTGCTCTCGGGAGTAAACCATCCGCCGCCCCAGATGTACAGCGTCTTTCCAACGGGCTGAAGGGCCACCTGCAGAAGGTTCCTGATCGTGGACTTCCGGATCTGGTGTCCTGTGGAATCGTAGAAATTTCCCTCTTCATCATAATCATTTTTGATTATCTTGTCCCGGTTCATCTTGTCAGTCATGTTGATTCTCTCCCTGGCAGAGTATTCCGCATTGGCAAAGCCGGCAGGCAGACAGAGGCTGAGGATCAGCGTCCATACAGCAATCCGCATCGTACAAAGTCTTTTCATTTCTCCTTCTCCTCCTACAGTAGTTGTTGCAGGGTAATACAGTTGGGATCTGCGATTGATTCTGCCTGTACGGCAGAATTTGTTACGCATATGTAACAAAAGTGTAACATATTTTTATAGTTTGGGAAAGTCCCGTTTCCCGGGAAGGATCAGGTCCTGCATTCTTTGTGAATAATGACGAAAAGCCCATCCGGAATCTGCGTTGTCCGCACTTGTGCATATAAGCATAGTAAAATATCACAAAAGCTTCGAACAAATCCCTTTACTTTTCTATTTGTAAAAAAGCATGTGGAAGAATAAGATATCCATGGGTGGGCGAAAGCTTATTACTATAAGGGGCTGCCGGCACCGCCGTAAGGCCGGACCGGCAGCTTCCCACCCAAAAGAACAGGCTCCCGGAAACGGGGGCCGTTTGTTGTACAGGTATTTTTTCCGGCACTGAGGACGGATTCTCACGAACCGCAGAACGATTTCAACGCACGGTATACCCCGCTGACGGGAAGTCCGACGATGTTGCTGTAGTCCCCCTCGATCCGGGTGACAAACTTGCTGAACGCGCCCTGGATCCCGTAGGATCCGGCCTTATCCATCGGTTCGCCGGTTGCGATGTAAGACAGAATCTCCTCCTCCGAGAGCACGTCGACATGCACCGTGCTTTCCTCGGAAAAGGTATATTTTTTCTCCCTGCCGTGTATCCTTCCGTGCAGCGTCACACCCGTGCAGACGTGGTGGGGACGTCCGGACAGCATCCGCAGCATCGCGGCGGCATCCTCTTCATCCAGGGGCTTCCCGAGGATCCTCCCATCCAGGGCAACGACCGTGTCCGCGCCGATCACGACATATTCCCCGTTCATTCCGATCCGGTATCCCTCCGGTGCCGCTTCGATCCTGCGGTATACTTCTTCTGCCTTTCTGGCTGAGAGTTTCTCTACCAGCGCACACGGATCTGTCTCCTCCACATCCTCATCCGCGCCGGAGACGATCACTTCATGCTGCAGGCCTGCCGTGTGCAGGAGCTCCGTTCTTCTTGGAGATCCCGATGCGAGAATAAGGCGCATCTCCCGAAGTCTCATCCGTCTGCCTCCTCCCTGCAGCCGCTTTTGCTGCAGATGCCCGACTTACTGACATCCTGTGGGACGCCATAGGTCGTCTCCTTCCCATCCCTGCCTTTGCCCTTCACAGAGTCCTTCCCTGCCCTGGCGCTCTCTTTTGTTTCCGGATTCTTTTTCATTTCTCCTGTTTCCGGATTCTCTTTCGTTCCCCCTGTTTCCGGATTCTCTTTCGTTCCCCCTGTTTCCGGTGCTCTTTCTGTCTCTGAACCCTTCGCCGTCTCTCCGGAGGCCTTCTCCGCTCCCAGCATCCCTGCAAGTTCCCGGGCAGAAAGCTCTTCGTCTGCGGAATCGGTCAGATCCTCACTTGTGATCATCTTCAGATCTTCACAAGACGGGTTCTCCATCGCTGCGATACGTCCTGCCTGGTTGGTGATAATCTCCTCAAACAGATTTCTCACGGCGCGGGCGTTCGCAAAGTTTTCAGGGGAGGAGAGCTTTTTCAGCGAAAGCATCTCCCTGACATGGGTTCTTGCAGACGCTTCAACGGTATAGTCATATTTTTTGCAGTTCAGATCGAATATCTGCATCAGTTCATCGATGGTATAATCCGGGAATTCAATATACTTGTTAAACCGGCTCTTCAGGCCCGGGTTGCTGTTGATAAAACGCTCCATCGGCTCCGTGTAGCCAGCCACGATTACGATCAGATTATCCCGGTGATCCTCCATCGCCTTCAGAATCGTATCGATGGCTTCCTGTCCAAAATCATCGTTTTTCGATGCCAGTGTGTAAGCTTCATCGATGAAGAGAACGCCGCCGATCGCCTTCTGGATCTGCTCCTGTGTTTTAAGTGCCGTCTGTCCGACATAGCCTGCCACGAGCCCGGAACGGTCCACCTCGATCAGCTGTCCCTGTGAAAGGACGCCGATCTCCTTATAGAGCTTCGCAAGGATCCTCGCGACCGTCGTCTTTCCGGTTCCGGGGTTGCCGGTAAAGACAAGATGCAGCGACACCGGAACAGAACGCAGTCCGGCTTTCTGCCTTGCCTTCTGGATCCTTGCAAAATCTGTCAGTTCCTTCACGTCATGCTTAATCTTATCCAGGCCGATCAGATTGTTGAGGGTCTCCATGGGATCTTCCTCCGGCTCCTGCCTGGCCGGCGGATCCTCCGGTTTCTTCGGATCAGGGCCTGTGGCTTTCTGTACGGGAGCCTTGGGCGCCTGAGTGGCAGCCTGCGCGGAAGAAGCGGACTGCTCCCCGCTTTGTTTCCCTGCCGGAGCAGCGACCGGACCCTGAAAAAAATCCTGATACAGGCTGGAGGTCAGATTTCTTCTTGTCTCCTGCAGCTGGCGAATCATTTCTTCCGTAGGATCATTTTTATTTGCCATTTTTCTCCCCGCTCTCTTCTTTCTACAGACGGTCTCTGAATCAATACCGGCGGTTTCTGATCTTCTCCGCCGCCTCTGAGGTCAGCTCCTTCGGCGTCTTCACCACGGCTGTCAGCCCGGCGTTCCGGATCGCACTCCTGGCACGCTCCTCATCCGTCTCTTTTACATAGACTGTGTAGATCTCCCTGTCGATCCGTCCCGCCTTTCCGTAATTGCGCGGATCCATCGCGCTGTATCCCCCGACCGGAATCTCCTCCTGCTCATAGTGCGTACACCTGTTCCAGATCCCAGCCCGGTCCAATGCTTCCCGGATCTTCTCCTGCGTCTCCCTGTCACGTTTCCGGAACACGGGAACTTTCTTTGCAAACAGGCTCATACTATTTCCTCTTTGACCGTTTCTTCTTCCGTGACTTCGATCTGTGTGCTCCGGACTTTTTCCCCTGATTGCCCGGGTGCACCTCCGACGCAAAGCCTTCGCTTACCACCGCTTCAGCACTCTCACTCTCAACTGCCTCAGCATTTTCGCTCACAACTGCCTCCGTGGACTCGCTCTCCTTTATCTCAGGAGCTGTCTCTGAGGCTGTCTCAGGATCTGCCTCAGGATCTGTCTCAGGGACTGTCTCAGGATCTGCCTCAGGGGCTGTCTCAGGATCTGTCTCAGGATCTGTCTCAGGGGCTGTCTCAGGATCTGCCTCAGGGGCTGTCTCAGGATCTGCCTCAGGGGCTGTCTCAGGATCT
>CAJOQO010000217.1 GCA_905236545.1 uncultured Lachnospiraceae bacterium | reverse complement strand
GAATCCGCAGTGCACGGAACGCTTTTCGTCAATTCTGGCCCAGAACGATCAGGAAGTCTTCCCCGGACAGGGTAACGCTGTCGTTCAGTCTCCGGTCCAGGGTGCTGTACTTTTCTTTGTCAAGATCGCCCAGAAGAATATAGCCCTTCTTCAGCATAATCTGTCTGAGCTCACGGACCGTATATTGTCCCTCCAGATGCATCTGGGCAACACTCTTCAGATAAAGCTCATTGCCCTCGTTGGAGAGCAGTTCCCGGAAGACGTCCAGAAGTTCAGGGCTCTCAGCCACCTGTGCCAGGATCAGCGAAGACATGCTCGTAGCGACGAGATAATCCGTATGATCTCCATGACCAATCAGATTCTGATTGGCCTCTTTTTGCATCTCGACTGTGATATTGAAGTTCAGTCCATGCCTCTTCCGGATATCCCGAAGATTGATCAGCAGAAAGATCACTTCCATATCCGCTTCTTCCGGATCAAGGTTATGATCACTCAGAATCACGATGTGTTCTGAGGTTTGAGCCAGTTCCGTCAGGAAGCTCTCCGACTCGGGATCTCCCTGATACTCGTGCAGCTGAAGGTTTCTTTCGTCAGCGATCTTCTGAAGTTCGTCCTTCTCCTCCTGCGCCGTCTTCTGGCCGACAAGATATACGTCAGATACATTTTCCGGCAATTCGTGGAGAATGATGGAAAGCGTTTCATTGTACCCGATTATGACAGTGCCGGTTGGAACCTCCTCCATCACCGGAAGTGTCTTTGTACAGGCCTTCACCGGAACTTCCTTCTTTTCCAGCCTTGCGG
The DNA here is from genome assembly GCA_905236545.1 of uncultured Lachnospiraceae bacterium. Lineage (GTDB taxonomy): Bacteria > Bacillota > Clostridia > Lachnospirales > Lachnospiraceae > Porcincola. The sequence goes on along the minus strand of CAJOQO010000217.1, from coordinate 19,634 downwards.
AATCTCTTTCTTCCGCGAACACGAGAACTCTGTCCGTACGCGAAAGGACAAGGTCAGCGGGAGGATTCATCATGATTTCCCCGTCACGGAGTATGCCGGCAGGTGTGCCCTTGTCCATTCGCATCATCAGGTTCTCAAAAGAGAGCCCGTCGATGCCTTCCATACGGACAAAATAGAATTCAGAGCCATCAAAATCGAAGATTTCCCTGAACGCTGCGGAAAGCCCTGTCTGCGTACAGGAATGAGCGATCATTTTTGCAAGAATAATGTTTGTCTGCAGAGTCGAAATCTTATTTGCCTCGGCGATAGAAGAAGGAAATCTGTGTTCCGCTTTATAGATAATCGCGTTGACACTGACTTCGGAACCCCCTTTTTCTTCGAGCAGGGCAGAGACCGCCAGAATTGTTTTGATCGTTCTCATATCATCCGTCGGACTGACAATCACCGTTTTACATGTATCAATCGAACATTTCTCGAGAGAAGCGGGATCGGTGATCTCGGCTGTCCTGCAGATGATCCGGAAATTTTTTGGGACATCCAGGTTCTCACTGATACTCTGCTCCATTTCTTCCCGCTCCATCTGATCGGCTACGACAACGCAGGACGGCCTTCCTGCCGCGGCAAGGACAAGCTGCCGGAGCAGCGTATATTCACCGGGGTAGAACCCGAGGACGACCGTATGATTCCTTTCCAGTACAAGAGAGTTCCCCCGTTTCAGGCTGTCAATCTTCTCCTCGATCGTACTTGTGATGATACCGATCAGGACGCTTGTAAAAAGGAGACCGCCGATCGCGGTAATGGACATCAGAATCAGATAGCCCATGCTCCCGTCTCCAAAGGAAGGCATCCAGGCATTGATCAGGGTTGCGATGCTGTCCCAGTAGACCGAAGCGACTTCGCCTTTCTCGTTGAATCTGAAAGCGATGATAAGAGCGGCGATCACAAGAGCCAGAAGGATCGAGATCACGATCAATACCCGGATCAGGCTGAGTGAGCCCCGGGTAACCCTGTTATCAAACCAGTATTCCAACCGTTCTTTGATCGTAAAACGCCTATGCTCAGAGGAAGACTTCTCTGTTTTCATCCCTCAAACCTTTCCGGATCGCTCCGTTGCTCCGCAGTCCGGATGTCCCGCAGTCCGGATGTCCCTCAGTCCGGATGTCCCGCAGACACGCAGCGCTCCCATTCTTTGCACAAACCATTGATTCCATACGCCTGCCAGGAAGGTCAGACGCGGAGAAAAAGATTGACTGCCATTCCGGTGATCCATGCGAACGCAACAACATACAGCAGATAGATCAGAAACCGTTTCCAGCCAAGCACGATCTTCAGCGCGCCCAGATTGGTGATCTTCGTAGCGGGACCGGTGATCATGAAAGCCGCCGCGCTTCCCATGCTCATGCCGTCCCACAGCCACTCCTGCAGCAGCGGGATGGTTCCCCCGCCGCACATATACAACGGTACTCCGATCGTAGCTGCCATCAGGACACCGAAGCCATTCTCCTTTCCGAACAACCCGCTGACAAAGTCCTTCGGCACATGAATCTGGTAGAGCGCTGTCAGCAGGATTCCAAGGAAAAACATAGGGCCGGTAGCCTTGATATTGCGCCAGACATTTTTTATAAACCGCAAAAAAAGATTGGGATCGGTATCCCTGTTTTTTCCTTCCTCAAATCCGGAAAAGTCAAAGAACGATCCATCCTTTTTCATATAAAATGCACGGATCAGCCAGCCGGCGCAGCAGCCGCACAAAAAGCAGGAGACGCACCGGATCAGAACGGCCTCCCTCCCAAGCGCTCCGCTGTAGAGAATCAGCTGGGGATTCAGGAGGATGCTGCTCATCATAAACGCGGCGAGCATATCGTCCGCGATTCCCTGCTGGGAGAATGCAGCCGCGATGGGGATCGTGCCGTACATGCACAGAGGGGAGGCGATCCCCAGAAGACTGGCGGGAATCACTCCCAGCCAGCCCGCCTTTCTCTTCCCGATCTTTGAAAATGCCCCGTGAATGTATTTCTTACCGAATACGGACACGGCGCTGCCCAGCACGATCCCCAGCGCCCAGTACGGTGCGATCTGGCGGATCTGGATATCGAGATAATACCAGAGATAGACCGCCTCCCTGCGAATCCAGTCAGACATCCAGGTTCACCAGACGGTAATGACGGCTTCCCAGCCCGATCTTTTCTGCATGCTCCAGTGTATGAAGCCCCATCTGCTCATCGATCCGTCTGAGCAGTTTCTCATTGCCGTCAGCGTTCCAGACCAGGTCCAGGCAGGCCTGGTCGACCGCTGCCGGATCCGTGGAAGCCAGGATCCCGATGTCATGAATGTCCGGTTCCTCCGGATTGCCGTCACAGTCACAGTCGATGGAGATGCGGTTCATGACATTGATAAAGATCACCTGATCCCCCAGATAGTCCTTTACGCTCTTCGCGGCTTCTGCCATGCACTCCAGAAACTCTGTCTGCAGCTCGTCATGCCAGTGGGTATCGCTGGTTCCGCCGGAATGAATGCGGACCTTTCCCCTGGCGGATGCCAGGCCGATCGAAGCGTTCTTGATCGCTCCTCCATACCCGGCCATCTGATGCCCTTTGAAGTGGGACAGAACGATATAAGACCCATAATCCGCAAAATGTCCTCCCACCAGATTCCCCGTCAGGCGGTCTCCTCCGGTCACGGGAATCTCCATGGAATCATATTCGTCCAGCACCTGGAAATCGGCGATCTCCGTATATCCATGATCCTCCGCTACCTGGTAATGCTCCGCCGTGGCCGCTCTCTGTCCGGCATACGCCGTATTGCACTCAACGATGGTTCCATCCACCTTCTTCACCAGGTCTTCGATCAGCTCCGGTCTGAGATAATTGCTGTTTGGCGGTTCTCCCGTCGACAGCTTCACCGCGGTGGGCTCTTTGCGTGTCCAGTCCATAGCCTCATAGATCTTCACCAGAGACCGGGGAGAGATCTCCGCGGTATAATACACTACCGGTGCCTCTTCCTCCTGCACGCAATACGACAGGTCCTCGTAATCCATCTCCGTTCCGCCATTGGTGGTCAGGGTGTCGCCGTATGCCGCCAAACAGAAAAGAACTGAGGCAGCCAGCACTGTCAATGTAAGCCTTTTCATCCGTTTCATGAATGGAAAACCTCCTCCCTGAGAGCATTTTTCAGATGCCTGAACTGTCGGCGTCTTTCAGGACGCCATACTTTGTCTCCTGAATCGTTCCTCCGTGCCCTTTCCCGTAGATCAGTCTTCCCAGGGTCAGCTTCAGGGCATCGATATCCACCGGTTTGGAAAGGTGCGCATCCATCCCTGCCTCAAGACACCGCTGCACATCCTCCTCGAATGCATTGGCAGTGAGGGCGATGATCGGGACTTCTTTCGCGTCCGGCCGCTCCAGCCTCCGGATCGCCCGCGTCGCGTCCAGACCGTCCATGACCGGCATCCGCATGTCCATGAGAACCGCGTCAAAGTGTTTCTCCCCGCTTTGCGAAAACAGCTCCACGGCGATCTGCCCGTTCTCCGCCCATTCGTAGCTCACCTCCTCCATCTCGAGCAGATCGCCCAGGATCTCCGCGTTCATCTCCTGATCCTCAGCGACCAGAACATGAAGTCCCGCGACCGGTGCGCAGGCGCCGGTATCCTCCGCCTCTTCCCCGGCCTTATCCGGGGCATCCGGCATGGAAGCCTGCTGCAGCGGAACCGTAACCGTGAAGGCAGAGCCGACACCCTTTTCGCTCCTGACCAGGATATCGCCGCCCATCATATCGATCATGCGCCTGGAGATGGCCATCCCCAGGCCGCTGCCGCCGTACTTGTTGGTCGTCGTCGCGTCCTCCTGGGAAAATGCGTCAAAGAGCTTGTCAATAAAAGCCTCGTCCATGCCGATCCCGGTATCGGTGACGGTAAACCGCAGGCTGCACCGTCCGTCCCCGGTCTGTGTCTGCTCCACACTGAACCTTACCGAGCCGGGCGGATCAGTGAACTTCACGGAATTGCCGAGGATGTTGATCAGAACCTGCTTGAGCTTGAGCTCGTCCCCCGCAAAATACGCTCCGGGAGTCCCGATCACATTGCACTCGTAGATCAGTCCCTTTTCCTCACACTGGCCGTCCACAATGATATTGATCTGTTCCAGGAACTCCCGCAGCGAGAAGGTATTCTCCTTCAGCTCCATGCGTCCCGACTCGATCCGGCTCATGTCCAGAATATCATTGATCAGGGCAAGCAGATGCTTCGCGCTCGCACCGATCTTTTCAAGCTCTTCGCGGGTATGCGGTGAGATATCAGGGTCATGCAGCGCGATGCTGTCCAGGCCGATGATCGCGTTCATCGGCGTACGGATCTCATGGCTCATGTTGGAAAGGAACGCGGTTTTCGCCTTGTTCGCCTCCTCCGCCTGCACCAGCGCTTCCGCCAGCGCCTCATTATTGGCCATGGTCTCACGCATCTCCTGATCGATCTCCGTAAGTCCAAGGCCGACCGCATGGACAATATGGTCATCCCGGTCTTCCGCGCGCCTGACACCCGCAACACGGATCATCTCATAATACTCATGCCCGTTTCTCGCAGCCAGATAGCGGTAGGCGATGATGCGCTCACTGGCCAGCCGCGCACGGATATTGTCCGGTTCGACAAACTCTCTGAATCCGTCCCGGTACTTTTCCGTAACACAGTTTTCAGCATACCAGCTGATCCGCTCAAGATAGGGGAAATGCACTCCCACCGGCGTCTGATCCGGATCCGAAGGGTCATCCCGGCAGCATACGCCGTCATTCTCGTCCAGATTCACGTAATAGACGCAGCGATAGTCTGAGGCCATGGCGGTGATCATGCTGTTGGCCTGCGTCTGCTCATGCGTTACATATTCGCGAAGCTTATCCCGAAGATCCGAGATACGGTTCCCCAATGCCTGGATGCTTCCATCCTCCGGATCCGATGGGACACTCTTCTCTTCCCCATTCTCCGAAAATTCCCTTGTCAGCCCCTCCAGGTCCTCCGCCAGGTCGCGCAGGCTGGCACGGATCGCTTCCATCTGGCGGCTGTACTGGCCGGTCATGATGATGACCAGTATGATGCCGATCAGAAGAAACAGCGTGCAGGCAATCACGATTGTCCGCGTGCTCTGATCCAGCTGCGCATCGTACCAGTCCGTTCCGAAATCAGCCGTCACCACCGCCGCCACATTTCCCTCAGAATCAAAAACCGGACTGAACGCACTGTAGAAGCGTCCCCACGCGTCCTCGTACGGTTTCTCATCCACAGACGCCGTGCCCTGGCTGGCAGCATACAGCGCGTCCGTATAGACCACAGGAGAACCGAACCTGCCCGGGGCAACCGGATCCGGATCGATACCGAAGGTAAATTTCTTATCCCCTTCAGGACGGACATAATAAATGTAATCCAGCCTGATATTGTCCCGGAAGCGGGCCAGCATATCATAGACAGCCTGATACTCCTCTGACCCCCTGTCTTCGGCAGTGAGCCGTTTCAGAACATCACCGTCCAGCATCGCCGCCGCCGTGTTGACAATATCCAGCATCCTGTCATTGATCTGTGTTTTCGTGGCATCCCGCGCCTGTTTTGTCAGGATATAGCCAAGCGCCAGATTCGTCGTGAGCATGAACACCGATATCATGAGAATCACCTTGATTCTCAAACTTGTGTTTTTTCCGTTCACTTCTCTCTCCTACCTGCAGGCAGCCGGAATCATTTTCAGATTCCAGCCTTGTGAATATCAGCATCCTTCCTGTAAATCAATATCATTCCTATGAATCAATATCATTCCTCTCCATAACGAGGAGGAGTTCTTTCCTGAGCATGCTTTCCACCTCAGCGCGGTCGTGTTCCCTGCACTTTGTCTGGAACTTCAGACAATAGCCTGTATTATTCATACTTGTAATCCCGCACAGCTCAACCTCTTCCAGCGCCATGGGGATATGCCGTCCGATCCTGGGAAGCGCATCCAGAAATGCTTTCTCGACGGCCTCATATTTTTCCTTACGGTTTATGCTGATCTCTGCCTGGGCGATCGAATAGCGCTGTGTCAGATTGATCACTCCGCTCACTTCACTGTTCCGGTATACCTTTACATTGCCCTGGGACAACACCTTCGTGGTCCGGATCCCGATCTCCTGCACTTCTCCGCGGAAGCCATTGATCTCTATAATGTCGCCTGTCCGGAATTCTCCTTCGAATACAATCGCGACTCCGGCCAGGATGTCAGAGATCAGATCCTTTGCGCCGATACTCACGCCGAGTCCGATGATTCCGGCAGAGGCAAGAATCGTTGTCGTATTGACTCCGAGAAACATAAGGCTGTAACCGATGGCGCCCAGGAGGGAAGCGTAGCGGATAAAGCTTCCGATCAGCCTGGCGATCGTCTCGCCCCGGCTTCCAAAGTACTGGCCGGCTATCAGCACGATTCCGCGAAGGATCGTCGCGATCAGCATGATGAACAGAACCATCAGGATCGCATATGTGACCGCGTAGATGTTCAGTCCCCGGTTCCAGGTACCCTGGAACAGATACGCGACAACACTGTGCATGATTCCCGATCCGCCCCTGAAATGGTAGTACAGGAAACATCCCGCCAGGAAGGATACCGCAAATACAATGGTCAGGAACACGAATTTTTCGTCCGCCGATTTCTTCTGGAAAGGTGTCCTGGCATGCATCCACCTTCCGGCAGCGCTTTGTTTGGCAAGCAGCGCACCTTTTTTCTCAGAATAGTATTCCTCATCTTCATCGCCTTCGGCATCTTCGGCATCTTCCGTTCCGTCTTCCGTTCCCTCTTTCATTCCGGCTTCCGTTCCGGCCCTTATTCCGGCCGCTTCTTCGATCTTCTTTCCGGGCTTCTTTTCGATCCTCTCTTCCGTCTTTCTTTCGGTCGTCGTTCCGGTCTTCTTTCTGTACCCCTCATCCCCTGTTTCCGGGAGCATCATTCTGTTCCAGAATCCCCTCTGAAGGAGAAACACCAGAAGCAGCATCAGTCCTGTCACGAGCACGCCCAGCAGGCACATCGTCAGTGCAGCCCTGACATACTTGCCCGTCAGGTTGGTCAGATCCACGGCAAGGATGCTCACGCAGCTCTTCTGTACATTGGTCTGCACAAAGCAGCTTTTCCCGTCAAGCGTGATATTCCCCGCAAAGTTATCCGCCAGAACTTCATCCGTAATGCCGATCATCCTGGCTTCGACTCCACAGTAATCCCCTCCGGAACTTGCCACGATCACTCCGGTTTCAGGATCCACCGCAAAGAGAGTCATACCGTCCGGAACCGAAAAATCCGCATAAAAGGAAGCTTCCGGGTCTTCGCTTTTCCTGTACTCTCCAAGAACCATTACCTGGTCTGTGTCACCGATCCTTGCTGTCTGGCATACATACTTCCCGCCGTCCTCCTTTATCGTGATCTCCTTCAGGTTCGCCTGCTTCTCCAGTACAGGCTTCAATGCATACCACTCGGAATCCTTATCGTCCAGACCGGAAAAATCATAACCGTCCGTAGAGGCTTTCAGCACCTCTCCCTTATCATTCAGGATACATACATCCCGTCCGGCCGCATATCCAAGATCAGCCAGTGCCTCCTCCTCCATCACTTCGGGGCACCGGTTCATCGCATCCGCTATGAGCTGGGCATATTCCTGGTTGGAGATCCGTTTTGTATCTCTTCTGTTATTTTTTGCAGCATCATCCTCCTCATAATAGTTCTCCACGTCTTTCAGGATGTCCAGTCCCCAGGTTCTCCTTCCATCCACTACGATAAGGGAACAGATCAAAAGAACGATAAGGACAACACAGACACAGCAGATATAGTAAACCATGCGGACGCGGCGTCTCACCGCAGCCACAATCTCACGCTCGCCTGCCTTGCGCCAGCCCTGTTCCACACGTCCGCGCTGAATATCAACACATAAAAACCAGGCGTACAGCAGAACCAGAAGAAACAGCACAGAAAACAGGATCGACGCGATAACAGGAGTCAGAGACCTTTTTGAAATCGCTCTGGATGCCGGAACGATTGCGTAAACCCGGTATGCATCGCTGTCAGCAGACGCGGCAAGATAATTCCTTTTTCCAATCTTTGTCTTTCCGTTTTCATCCGGGTCAATCTTCAGAGTCTGTTTTGTCTTAACCAGTTTTTTCCCTATCACCTGAATCACATCTCCTGTGTCCAGGCTGACAAGAATCAGGCTTCCGCCCTCAGGCGCGCGGGAAGCATTGGAAAGGGATGTAATCTCCTTTCCCTCCCGCAGGGTTCCGGCTTTCTGTCTGGTGATAATCGTCGCGGCCGCAAGGGGGAAGGTTGACACAAGGTATTGATGGTCTCCATCCCGCACGACAGCAGACATGGTAAGAACCGGCCGGGTGGAATCCTGATCCCAGGAGGTATACACTGCTTCTGCTTTTTCTGCGACCCTCTCAAATTCCTCTTCCGGAATCTCTCCGTATAACGGCTCACAGGATCCGTCCTCCCGGCGGATGACCGTCGCGTCAGGAAGAAACAGGAATTCCTCTCTGTATTGATCCACTGTCTCCTGATCCGCATCTCCATAAAGCAGAAGCCAGCCGATCACCATATTTACATGGGTATCGCTCTGAAGCAGCTCCTGTTCCTGGGTTTCAAGAGAGTCCTGGTTCAGCTTTGCCTGCTTGAGCGCCGCATCCGCAAGCACGGTGCACTCGGCTACCGCGTTAACCTGCGCACGGTTTCCCCAGATCCTGTAAAAGCATGGAAGAATAATGCCCAGAACAACGGCTGTCGCGGCAATCCACAGTATGATGTTCTTCGGCATAGATTCCTGCCTTTTCTCCCGGGAGATATGATCGCCACTTTTCATAGAACCTCCTGATGGAACCCCTGCATCCATTCCGCGCGGATCGCCATAAGGCTTATCAGCAGCAAAACAGAATGAATCAGGCATTTCTGACGATGCAATCGGAAAAGCAGACCAGAAAAAATGAAAAGCTATTCTGAAACAGATCCTGAGTACAGATTATCAGATGCGTTTTCGTGTTTCAAGGATTACCGTAAAGAATCAGGAGGACAGGTCACACCCCGACCGCCTTTTTTGACAAACACAGGGCTTCTTCGCTCCGTCCCCCAAAAGTCTGCCGCTCAAAAGCCCTGTGTCTGTCGCAAAGTGGTCAGGGTGTGACCTGTAACAAACAGGGACACTGAATCAGATTCAGTGTCCCTGATGGGTCGAAGCAGACCATCCGGCTGCCTTCGTTTATTTATTTATTTATTTAACAACGGCGGTCAGTCATCTTCTTCCCCGTTCGCGATCGCCGCGCACCATTTTCCAACGATCTCCGTCGTCGTCCTGTCCATGTCATCCGCGTCTTTGGGGTTGGCCTGATAGAAGGTCTCCATCTCCTCGTCTCCAACCGTTCTCACCTCACGGATCAGGTTCATGGAGTCCGGATCCTTGAAGAAATGATACATCACTTCATCTTCGCCTTCCTTGAATGCCAGAACGTAGTATTCTCCGTCCGGAGCCTTGGCGTCACTCAGTTCTTCATAGGTGAAGTCCTCTGCCAGGTCTTCGATGTAGTCATTGTCATCCAGTGTTGCCGGATCCAGCGGATCAGCGCCAAACTCCACACTTCTCAGCTCGTACTCCGTTCCTTCCTCGTACGCCGCCCGGGCCAGCAGCATATCCAGATAGGTGTTCGTATAGAAATCCTCATCCAGCTCCGGATTGTTCGCGAGGATCTCCTGACGGACTTCCTGGTCTGCCCATTCATTGATCTTCGTCCATGCTGACTCATCTTCCTCTATGCCGTCATAATCATAGCTTTCCCGGACAAAACGTACATCTGTCGGATGATTGAATACATAGAAAACGTCATCATCTTCCGCAAACACTTCCATTCCGCTCATATCCCCGCAGCGGAGCTCCTTCACCCTGGCCTCCGGAAGGGTCGAGATACTGAAGATAAATCCTGCTCCTTCATCCTCTCTTCCGAGCGCCTTTGCCGCATCCACGGATGCAGTCTCGTAAACCGCGACGATCGTGTCTTCGTCGGCTCCGTCTTCAACCGTTACAAGATTCCTGATCTCTTCCGGAATCTCAAAGCTGATTCCCTGCCTGTCAACCTTTTCGCCTGCCCCCGCCATCGCAGCCGACGCTCCGAGAGCCGCGACTGCCGCTGCCAGCACTGTTCCTGCCATCATCTTTTTCAACATATCCATTTCCTCCTCTCTGAAAACACGTTTCAGAAGCCCGGTTTTTTCTTCCCTTTTCCGGTTTGATTTTCTTTTATTTTCCGGTTTTGCCTTTCCTTTTTCCCGGTTTTATCGTGACACAGGATTATACGAATCCCTGGCGGGCAGGGCTAAGAAGTGTGCAAAAATGGTAACGATTCAGCACTTCCGGCCCTTCCTGCGAATGCTCCTGACATCCCGGGACAGCTCCTCCAGCTCGTCCTTTGACATCTCCGGCAGATGCTCCAGCCTGTCGAGAACCGCCGTGATGGTCTCCGACTGCTTCAGTTCTACGATCTGATTGTAGTAGTTTACCACAACGCCTGTGATAATCGCGATCGCCAGTACCGCGTACGAGGAAAGGATCATGGACACCACTCTTGACAGATGCGACGTCACGATCACATCCCCGAACCCGATCGTGGTAATCACCGCGTAACAATACCACAAGCCATCCCCGTAAGTTTTAATCTGAGGCTCCCGCAGCCAGATGATCAGCGCGCACAGAAAATACAGCACAAAAAAACCCAGAAGGATCCTTGTTGCCCCGGTCTGTTTCAGTATTCTTACCAGAATCCTCAGCCCCTTCATCTTTCCTCCTCTGAAGATGCGTCTGTCACATCTGCCGGCGGAAGAGCCGGCGCCGCCGCCTCCGGATCGGAAGCTTCCCTGCCGCCCGCCCGGAACACCCGGCTGTCCGTTCTGCTTCGGCGCAGCAGCCCTTCCATCGTCGAGCAGGAATCTCTCATAAGCAGATCCAGAATCACGATCGCGGTCATACATTCCACGACCACCGCGGCGCGTGGAGCGATCAAAGGATCATGGCGTCCCCGGATCTCGAGATCATGGACGCTTCCGTCCCTTCCCAGCGCACGCTGTTTCATCGAGATCGAGGGGGTCGGCTTAAAGGCAGCCCTGATGCGGATCTCACTCCCGTCGCTCATGCCGCCCAGGATCCCTCCTGCATGATTCGTACGCTTCCGCGCGTCCGCCCCATACTGGTCATTGTTTTCCGATCCCTTTGCCCCGGCGGCCGCGAATCCGTCCCCGATCTCCACTCCCTTGACGGCGCCGATCGAAAAAACCGCCTGGCCGAGCAGCGCGTCCAGCTTGTCAAAGACAGGCTCCCCGATCCCTGCCGGCATGCCTGTTACGATGCACTCCACGATCCCGCCCGAGGAATCTCCCCTGCTGATGCATTCGGAAAGATATGCCTCCGCCCGGGCCTGAGCCTCGGGATCCGGCATGTTCAGGCTGCTCTTCGCCAGATGCTGCGCGTCAAATCCTGCCGGATCGCATGATACCGGGCCGATCGAGGCTGTATATGCCTGAACATGGATCCCCATCTTCTCAAGGATCCTGCATGCGATCGCGCCGGCCGCCACCCTTCCGATGGTCTCCCTGCCTGAGGAACGTCCGCCCCCCCGGTAGTCCCGCAGCCCGAACTTTGCATCGAAGCCAAGATCCGCGTGTCCCGGCCGGTATACATCCTTCAGATTGCTGTAGTCCTTCGAATGCTGATCCTCATTCGGAATCAGCAGGGAGATCGGTGTCCCGGTCGTTTTTCCCTCAAAAACGCCGGACAGGATCTGAACCGTATCAGACTCGGAGCGTCTGGTCGTAAAACGGTTCTGTCCCGGCCTTCTGCGATCCAGATACTCCTGAATATCCTCCTCGCACAGCGGAAGGCCTGCCGGACACCCGTCCACGACAGCGCCGACCCCTTTCCCGTGGCTTTCCCCCCAGGTTGTTACTCTGAATAATGTTCCAATCACTGAACCAGCCATAATCATTCCCCTGTCCATTTCCGGTAACGATTCAGAACCCCCAATGGTTCTGAGCTGAATAATTACAAAGAGAGAAGCCCGTCGGGCTTCTCCCACAGATCGTCTCTACAGACCGGCAGCGGACTGCGCATCTTCCGTATCCGGCGCCGGCGAAGCACTGATCGCTTACTCTGTTTCCGTCTCGGCAGCGCCAGTCTCGCCCTCGAACGGAACAACCGCTCCGGAATACTCCTTCTCGATGAACTCCCTGATCTCGTCGCTCTTGAGTACCTCAACCAGCGCCTGGATCTTCGGCTCGTCCTCATTGCCTTCCTTCACGGCGATGATATTCACATACTGCTGGATCGCGTCGGAATCAGCAGTCTCAACGGCCAGCGCGTCGGTGCCTGCGTTCAGGCCTGCTTCCAGAGCGTAGTTTCCGTTCAGAACCGCGTAAGAAACCTCATCGATATGGCGGGCAACCTGGGCAGCCTCGAACGGCTCGATCTCAAGATTGTAGGGATTGTCCGTGATATCCTCCGGCGTCGCGGTGATTCCCGCTTCCGGATCCAGAGTGATCCATCCCTGCGCCTCGAGCAGAAGAAGCGCCCTTGCTTCGTTCGTCGTATCGTTTGGTACCGCTACGGTATCGCCGTCTTCCACATCATCCAGAGATTCCTTCTTTCCGGCATAGATGCCAAAGGGCTCATAGTGGATCTCACCGGCATTCACCAGATGCGTCCCCTGCTCTTCGTTAAAGGAATTCAGATAATTGATATGCTGGAAATAGTTCGCATCCATCTCTCCGGACTCAACAACATCGTTCGGAAGAACATAGTCCGCGAATACCTCAACCTCAAGATCATATCCCTGCTCTTCCAGGAGCGGCTTCGCCTGCTCAAGGATCTCCGCGTGGGGAGCCGCAGTCGCCGCAACCGTGATTGTCTCAAGGTCATCCGCAAAAGCACACATTGGCAGCGTGCCAAGAACGAACGCACCTGTGAGCAGAGCCGCAATAACCTGTTTCTTCATAAACTAACCTCCTCCTGATCCATGGCCTGCAGCCTTCCTGATCACCGCTGCGCACCCCGCAGGGCATATCCTCAGCTGACCGGCCTGTCTTTGGGTAATCATTCAGCACCCCTGGCGAAGAACACGAAGTGTTCTGAGCAATCGTGGTTCTGAATCGTTACGTTTTTTGTAACTGAGACCGATGATACCACACCATCCCCAAAAAGAACAGTACAGGAAAACTATAGTCTGTTACAGGTTCAGCCTATAACAGTTTCTATCTGCTGTTATCACTTCCTGTGATCCAGGGCGCTTGCCAGCTTCATTCCGATCATCTGGAAGATCTGGAACAGAACCACCAGCAGCGCTACCGTGATCAGCATGATATCGGTCTTCCAGCGGTAGTAGCCGTACTGAATCGCGATATCGCCCAGGCCGCCGCCCGCTACGGTTCCCGCCATCGCCGAGTATCCGAGGATCGTTCCGAGGGTAATGGTCGCGCCGACAATCAGGGAGGTCTTCGCCTCGACCAGAAGAACGCGGAACACGATGGCCGCGTTGCTCGCTCCCATGGAGCGGGCCGCTTCGATCACGCCGGCATCCACCTCCTTCAGGGAGGATTCCACCATTCTGGCAATGTAGGGAGCGGCGGATACAACCAGCGGAACAATGGTCGCCGTGGTTCCATAGCTCTTCCCCACCAGAAATCTGGTAAACGGAATCAGCAGGATCAGCAGGATCAGGAACGGAATGCTGCGCATGATATTGATAATCACATCCACGATTCTGTAAACCAGCGCGTTTGGCCTGATCCCTTCCTTGTCGGTCACGGTCAGGAGAATCCCCACCGGAAGCCCGATCGCGTATCCGATCAGCGTGGAGACCAGCGTCATATAGACCGTCTCAAGCAATCCGTTGAGAAGCAGCTGTGCGGTCTGGCTGTTCATCAGTTATTCACCTCCTCGACTTCAAGTCCCCTCTCCTTCAGATAATCTTCCATCTGAAGCCTCGTCTCCCGGTCAACCGGCAGCTGAAGGATCATATCTCCCTTTGCGACGCCGCCCACATTTCTGGTGTTGGCCCTCAGGATATTCACCGGCTGGCCGAACTTCAGGATCATGTTGGATACAACCGGCTCAAACGCCGAATTCGCCGTGAACACGATCCGGATCTTCTTGCCCTCCGTGATCTCATCGACCGTTTCGGGGATAACGAAGTTTTCATGGACATCGCGCATGATCAGCTCCTTCGCGGCGCGGGACCTGGGATGCGCGAAAATATCCGAAACCTTTCCTTCCTCAACCAGATGTCCGTTCTCTATGATCGCGACACGGTTGCAGACCTTCTGAATCACGGCCATCTGATGCGTGATAATCACGATCGTGAGCCCCATGGACTCATTGATCTCCCGAATCAGCTGAAGGATCTGATCCGTCGTCTGCGGATCGAGCGCGCTGGTCGCCTCATCGCACAAAAGGATGTTCGGATCGCAGGCGAGCGCCCTCGCGATGGCCACTCTCTGCTGCTGTCCGCCCGACAGCTGGCTGGGATAGCTCTTCGCCTTGTCGGCAAGACCGACCGTTTTCAGCAGCTCCTTCGCCCGTACTCTTGCTTCCTTCTTCGGCATCCCCTGGATCCGGAGCGGGAAAGAGATATTATCGACCGCGTTCTTCTGCTGAAGCAGGTTGAATGACTGAAAGATCATCGCGATCTTCATGCGGGCCTGTCTGAGCTCCTGTTCGCTGAGCGCGCCCAGCTCCTGGCCGCTCACGATCACCTGGCCGTCCGTCGGCCGTTCCAGATAGTTCAGGCACCGGACCAGGGTAGACTTTCCCGCGCCGGACATGCCGATGATGCCGTACACATCCCCCTTCTCTATGCTGATATTAATATCGCTCAGCGCATCAACCTTCAGATCCTTCTGCGTAAATGTCTTCGACAGATGCCGGACTTCAATTTCGCTCATTGCTGTTCTGATCCTTCCTGCGGTTTTGTAATGATTCAGCACCCCCTGGAATTGCTCATGATCCAGTCAGATAAGCCTGCTGATCTGACGGATCTGAGCGGTTCCTTAAAACAAATGATTGATATACTCTGTCAGAGCCTCTCTGTCGTAGAAGTTTTCAGGCTTCACGATCACGACGTCAGGCTGGAAACCGGTATCCGTATCATAATAGGAGCCATTCTTCAGATAAGACATCCTTCTCGGAGACGAGATCGTGAAGATCGATCCGTATGCCGTGGACATCGGCAGCACAAAACAGCTCCCGCCCCCGGATTCCTGCCCCAGGAGAGTCACCCGTCCGGAAGCCCTGAACATCCCCGTGACCAGATTCCCGCAGGAAAAGGTGTCGGGGCTGATCATACAGAACAGGCGCTTATCCTGCAGCATATCCTTCTCATCAAACACGCGGTCCAGATTGATATCGGAGCGGTATGTTCCGGTTGAAATCGCACCGGTCAGAGAGCTTCTGATACTGATGGAAGCCTCCCCGAGATACCAGGGCACCAGGAAGGCAGCTGTATCCACTAAGCCTCCGCCGTTCAGGCTCAGGTCGATCACCACATTTTCGATCGGGCTGTCTTCCCTGGTGATCCGCTCATTCGCATAGGTTATCAGAGCGGCGGTATCCAGTGTCGCGGAAGAGGGATCCTTCTCCACCTCGATCTCTCCGGCATAATAATCTTCCGGATCCCACAGAATCAGAAAATGGTCAAAGGTAATATAGGCAGTATTTCCCACCTCTTCATAGGATTCGATCGGGTGATCTGCCCGATCTCTTGCCTGTGAATACAGCTCACTGATCGCACTGTCCCTGAGAGAAGACAGGCCCCTCCCATCGCCGACCGTCACAGGCTCCTCCGTCCGGTACGAGCAGGTCTCGAACCCGGAATGCATATCATCCAGATAGTAATAGATAAAATCATTCAGCGCTCCGTCCTTTATATCCGGATCCGCGCTGCACAGATCCTCCTTGTAGCCTGTCTCGGAAAAGACACGGTCAAAGCTGCTGATATCGTGAATCTCCTTCAGACCATACAGATGATCCAGCGCCAGGCACAGCTCACAGTAGCTGTACCAGGCAAGCTCCTCACTCATCTTCCCCGAAGGAGCCGAATACAGGGCCTCCCCCATCGGGGTCAGTTCATCGTCGTTCAGGCCAAGCAGATCCGAATCTCCCACAAATACCGCATCCCCATTGTAGAAGAAACTGCTCATGATGGCAGGAGAAACCAGAAAGTCTGACAGGGTCTGGAGCGGCACCAGATAGATTCCATCCTCTTCAGACCAGTAAAGATCGATCTGATAGTCCGCCAGATTCAGCTCGACCTCCTTTCCATACCGGTCAAAGGAGCCTTTCTGGATCTTTTCGATCAGAATCGGATCCCCTTCCTCCGACACATAAATATCAGATACCTCATCCAGCAGAGAGCTGTCATCCGACAGATGAATGAACGCATCGTAATCCTCGAAGCGGATGGTCCGATCCGAAAAGTCGACCAGCATGGAATAACCATTCTCCCTGGTCAGCATCACCGCAGGTCCGTCTGCCTCAAGCTCCAGATCATATCCATCTGCCCCATTCTGATACATGGTCTCCGCCAGGTCGATCCAGTCACTCAGGTTCATATAGGGAAGATCCGTCACATCATTGATAAAATAAAACGGAACCTCCACGCCGGCTTCCATATCGCCCAGATAGACCGTGAGTGCCTTTTCCTCATAAGTCGCGCTTTCGGCATCTTCTTCCATCTGCGTCCCATACGCCTCAACCCCGGCAGGGCCCTCCTCCGAAGCCAGGAATTCCGTCTCCGGATCTGCTTCACCATAGACCGCGGCCGGAAGCGCCGACATCAGCACAGCCGCCGATAGAAGAACTGCCGTGGTTTGTTTTCCGGTAAACCTCATCTTTTCCGCCTTTCATTCCCGACTGCGGATCATTCCGCGTTCAGCACCTGAATCTGGCAGGAGCGCATGGTTTCCAGCGCCGCGAGATGCCTGTCCGGCGTCACTCCCGCGCAGCAGGCTGCGTCAACACTGATCTTTACCTCCGGCATCGCAGCCTTCAGGAGCAGCGCGTTGGAGACCACACAGATATCCGTGCACAGTCCCACCAGCTCCAGCTCGATCTCTTCTTTCTCCGACAGGGCTTTCAGGTCCGCTGCAAGGGCGGTGCTGCCAAAGGCCGGCTTCTCATAGATCTTCGCTCCTGTCAGAAGCCGCGCAATCTCCGGACGGATCTGCCAGCCATCTGATCCTTTGATACAATGCGGAACCGGAAGATACTTCCCTTCCTGCGTTTTCAGATAGTCTTCGCCGTGGGTATCCATCGTCGCGATCACATCCTGCGCCGGATAGGTCAGGATCTTCTCCCGGACGGCATCCACGATCGACACCGCCTCCTTCGTCCCCAGCGCCGCGTCGATAAAGTCATTCTGCATATCGATTACAATCAGAATCTTCCGCATCTTTTCTTTCCTCTTTGCCTGTAATGATTCAGCACTCACTGGAACACGAAATGTTCTGAGCAATGGGGGTTCTGAATCGTTCCTTTTGCCTTTCCTGCCCTGCCGTACGGATGAGATCCTGATCTCCCATACGCCATATGGCTTTTCACTGCTCATCCACGCAGCTCTGCCTGAATATGGCTCAGTATAACACAGGAAGCGCTGCAGCGCTCAAAGATCTTTTGGGAAACGCTTCGCCCACAGGTCTTTTCGTGTTACTGTAGCAAAACGACATCTGCTGCCATCTGCAGATGTCGTTTTATGAAAAGGGATCCATTCCGCCGCATGCCGGTGCTTCGGGCCGTTCAGAGATCCGTGATATACACCACGCCTTCCTGTTTTTCAAACTCAGGCAGGAGATTCTGCGCAAGGCACGGCTGTTTCAATCGTAAAGTAAGGGTAACCACGACGCCTTCGCCATTCTTCTGGCTCAGCACCTCCAGATCCGTAACCCTGATCCCCCTGCCCTTCAGGAATTCCATAAATCTGCTCAATGCGCGGGACGAGTCCAGATCTACATAATAGCGGTGACGCTTTTTCTTTCTGATTACCTGCTCATCCACATAACGGAAGATGGTAAGGGAAAGATATACCACCATCACCGCAATGATGGCTACAGGATAGTCTCCCGCGCCGATCACCAGTCCGAGACACGCGGCGGCCCACAGTCCTGCTGCCGTTGTCACGCCTTTGATCCTTCTCTGGCTCGTGACCAGGATGCAGCCCGCGCCCAGAAAGCCGACTCCACTGATCACCTGCGCAGGCATACGGGTCGGGTCTCCCGCCCCAAGCGTCGCAAACAGGTGGAGATTCGCCAGCATAATCGCGCAGGAAGAGACACACACAATAATATGCGTCCTGAAACCAGCGTCAAAGCCCTTTGCACTTCTGTCGAATCCGATGATCCCGCCGGCAGCAAGCGCAAGCGCAAGTCTCAGAATCTCTGAAACTTCAAAAGGTATCATCTTCATGTCAGTACCCCTCAAACGCCCGTCTCATCCATATCCCGTGCCGGCATCCGGTTCCTTATTCTGTCTGAGCCTCTTCCGCCAGAAGGCCGCCGAGCTTCCCGATCAGGTAATCCGACAGGTCCTTCCCTTTTTCTGTAAGGGTATCCGGAAGCGTATCGAGCTTCTTTGAGGCATCTTCCTTAATCTCCTCGATGATCCCGGCCGCCTGCTCCTTCTTCGCTTTCAGCTCATCCTTCTTCTCAACCAGCGAACCCTTCAGCTCCTGAACCTCATCAGCGAATTCGCTTCCCGGTCCTACCGCCTCATCCAGCGCTCCCGCCAGAGTGTAGGCCGCTCCGGCCAGCTGGTTCAGAATGCCTTTTTCAGTTTCCGATTCTGTTTCGGCTTCCGTTTCAGCCTCCGTCTCGCCGGATACCGCTTCCAGAGCTTCTGCTTCCGTCTCAGCTGCTGCCGACAGCTCAGTCTCCGCGTCTGCCGCAAACAGATCCCCGGAATCCGTACCGGCCGCATCTTCAGACTCCGGCTGAGCGAATGTCAGGGTGACGTTCATCGCTTCTGTTTCAGAGGGAGCTTCCGTCTCATCCGCAGCCTGCACCTGTGCTTCCGCCTCCGTATCTGCCTGCACCTGTGCTTCCGTCTCAACGGCTGCCTGTACCTGCGCTTCCGTCTCATCGGCCGCCTGTACCTGCACTTCCGTCTCATCCGCAGCTGCTTCCGATCCTGCATCCTGAACCGCAGTCTGCTGCTCCGCCGGCTTTTCTGTCTCCTTTACATTGGAGCTGCAGCCCGTAGCCAACGCTGCAGCACACACTCCGGCCGCCAGAATCACCATACTTTTTCTCATTGCTTCTCCTCCTTACATGTTACTCACTGCCACCCCGAATACCGGTATCTGTCTCAGAGTGATGACACTATCGTTTCTGCTATTCTAACAGACTTCCGGCTTACAGTAAAACATGATATGAAAAAAAAGACATAACTCTTATGAAGTGACCTCTTGTCAAGAGTAAATTCTGAAACAAACAAACGTTCACCCTTGGCCAGGCACTTATCTGGCTATGACGGCATCTCGAAAGAGCCTTGTATAGAGTCCCCGGCAATTGGCCAAACTCTTATACGTGGATTGGATACCACAGACTAATTGGTCCGCCGAGAGCCCTGCT
>CAJOQO010000216.1 GCA_905236545.1 uncultured Lachnospiraceae bacterium | reverse complement strand
CCCCGTCGAACATGACCAGGCGATCTGCGCGTCCTCCGGCATCAGGGAATAGATCTCCCTGACAGCGGAAATGGCAGTATTCAGGGGACTCCCGTTGTTATTGGAATAAAAAGAATACAGCAGCTCGCCGTCCTCGGAGACAAGCGCTGCCTTTGTCGTGGTGGAACCTGCGTCGATGCCCAGATAGCAGTTGCCGGAATAGGTCTCAAGATCTGCGGTTTTTACATTGTACTGGTTCTGCCTGCTTACAAAACTGCGGTATTCCTCATCCGAGGAAAAAAGCGGTTCCATCCGGGGAACCTCGAAACTGATCTGAACGCCGTTCCTGAGCGTATGGATCAGTTTTGACAGCTGTGTGCATACGGTTCGGTCCGCGTTCATGGCGGAGCCGATCGCGGCAAACAGATGGGAATTCTCCGGAATGATCGCTGTCTCCTTAGTCAGGTTCAGTGTGCGGATAAACGCGTTCCGAAGCTCGCTCAGAAAATGCAGCGGTCCTCCGAGAAATGCTACGTGGCCGCGGATCGGGCGGCCGCAGGCCAGGCCGGAGATCGTCTGGTTCACGACAGCCTGGAAGATGGAGGCGGCAAGGTCTTCTTTTGTGGCGCCCTCGTTGATCAGCGGCTGGATGTCGGACTTCGCGAAAACGCCGCAGCGGGCCGCGATCGTATAGAGAGACTTGTAGCTCTTCGCGTACTCATTCAGACCGGCCACATCCGTCTGCAGAAGGGAGGCCATCTGGTCGATAAAGGACCCCGTGCCGCCCGCGCACGTTCCGTTCATGCGCTGGTCGATTCCGGAGGGGTCAAAATAGATAATCTTTGCGTCCTCACCGCCGAGCTCGATCGCCACGTCTGTCTGGGGAGAATGCGCCTGCAGGCTGCTGGAAACAGCTACGACTTCCTGAATGAAAGGAATGTCCATATTACCGGCAAGCGTCAGTCCTCCGGAGCCGGTAATCACGGGACTTACAGACAGATCCGAGAGTCTGTTCATGGCTTCCTCGATCAGATCGGCCAGCGTCCCCTGAATATCGGCGTAATGCCTTCTGTAATCGGCAAATAAAAGTTCATTCTGTTCACCGAGAATCGCGGCCTTCACTGTGGTTGAGCCGATATCGATTCCAAGAGAGTAGTTTTTTTCTGCTTTCATGATTCTTCCCGTATCTTCTGTTTTTGATTCAGCACGTAGTATAACGCTTACAGATAGGGAAATCAAACAGGAAGCCGGATAAATTGAATACAATCTTTTGAAAATGTATTTTCTTTACAAAGATACAGGGAAACTGATAAACTGACCAGGGAACCTGCTTATCGGCAGCTGTTATCCGCTTCGGCAGAATGTCCGGCAAATCACGGAATCAGCCTGCCGTTGACAGACGATTCAGGAACAGGAGAGATACGGTGCACGGGAAATATAAACTGATTACGGTTGACGGCAGAGCGAAACGCGGAAGGCTTGAGACGGTCCACGGGACGATCGAGACGCCTGTGTTTATGAATGTGGGTACGGTCGCGGCGATCAAGGGCGCGGTTTCCACGGATGACCTTCGCGCGATCGGCACGCAGGTGGAACTGAGCAATACCTATCATCTGCACGTGAGAACCGGGGACGAGGCGATTAAGAAGCTTGGCGGACTTCACCGGTTTATGAACTGGGACAGACCGATCCTGACAGACTCGGGCGGCTTCCAGGTATTCTCCCTGGCATCCCTTCGGAAGATCAGGGAGGAAGGCGTCTCCTTCCAGTCGCACATTGACGGCCGCCGGATCTTCATGGGACCGGAGGAGAGCATGAGGATCCAGTCCAACCTCGCGTCCACCATCGCGATGGCCTTTGATGAATGTCCCTCTTCCAGAGCGGACCGGGAGTACGTACAGAACTCCGTGGACCGTACGACACGCTGGCTGGAACGATGCAGGAAGGAGATGGACCGGCTGAACAGCCTTCCCGATACGATCAACAAAGAGCAGATGCTCTTCGGGATCAATCAGGGAGCGGTGTATGACGATATCCGGATTGAGCACGCGAAGCGGATCACGCAGATGGATCTGGACGGGTATGCGGTGGGTGGTCTTGCCGTGGGAGAGACCCATGAGGAGATGTACCGTGTGCTGGACTCGACCGTTCCGCATCTTCCGCAGGACAGGCCGGTCTATCTGATGGGAGTCGGAACGCCGCTCAATATCGTTGAGGCCGTATACCGGGGCGTTGACTTCTTTGACTGTGTCTACCCGTCGAGGAACGGGCGGCACGGCCACGCGTATACCCACAGAGGGAAGATCAATCTCAACAATGCCAGGTTTTCCTTTGATGAGACTCCAATCGAGGAAGGGTGCGGATGCCCCGCCTGCCGCAGTTATACCAGGGCCTACATCCATCATCTGTTCAAGGCAAAGGAGATGCTCGGCATGAGGCTTCTGGTTCTTCACAACCTGTATTTCTACAACCACCTGATGGAGGAGATCCGCAGTGCCATCGAGGATCACCGCTATGAAAAGTTCCGGGCGGACTGGGCCGAGACCTGGGAATCCGGAACCTGAGAGATCCTGAGCCACACCCTGAGTGCCATGCAAAAGCCACAGGGCTCCTGAGGGCCGCGAAAGTTTTATCTTGAACAGACAAAGAAAGTTGTGTAGAATGACTCATAGTGTTTTACGCAGGAGAAAGATCAAGCAAAAGCAGGAGGAATAACTGATGAATCCAGTACTGTTACAGGCGGCATCCGCAGGCGGCGGATCCGGAATGATTATGATGGTTGTCTACATGGTGATCATCTTCGGCGTTATGTATTTTCTGATGATCCGTCCCCAGAGGAAGGAACAGAAGAGAATGGCGAGCCTTCTCAGCTCTATGGAGGTGGGAGATACAGTTGTTACAAGCGGTGGATTCTACGGAACGGTGATCCAGGTGTCTGAGGAGGACTGCATCGTGGAGTTCGGCAACAACAGAAACTGCCGTATTCCGATGCGCAAAAGCGCGATCGTGGAGATCGAGAAGGCTTCTGACGGTACCGCAGATCCGACTCCGACTCCGGTTCCGGACAAGAATGAGAAGAATGACAAGAATGCGAAGAATGAGAAAAAGTGAGAGACAGTGAGAAGCTGAATCTGAGAAGCTGAATCGAATTCAGAGGAACTGAAAAAGGCTGCCGAAAAGCTTCGGCAGCCTTTCTTAAAGCGAAGGGTTTTTCGCTCAGCGCATCTTCCGGGGTTCCGGATCGAATCCGGAGGAGTGAATATTCTTGACGGTCCGGAGCACATAGTGTGTTCTTGTGAGGCGGACGCCGGGATAATCCTTGATCCGGTTGTGGATCTGCTCCAGATGGTCACTGGACCTGCAGCAGATCTTGAGCATGAAGTCGAATTCTCCGGTCAGATAGTAGCAGGCTATAATGTTCGGATCCACATCGATGTGCCGGATGAACTCGTCATTATAACGCGGATGCTCCATTCCGATCTCCATCAGGACGGTAATATCATTTCCAAGCCTGATATCATCACAGATGACGGTGTAAGACTGAATGATACCGGACTTCTCCATCTTTTTGATCCGCTCAATCACCGTAGAGACGGACAGATGAATGGTCTTGCTGATATCAGAAGCGGTCTGACGGGCATTGTCCCTGAGCTGAGTGAGAATCTGATAATCCAGATTATCCATAGATGACACCTCTTGAACCATATATTTTTCCACCTGCCCGGGCAGGATTGCGGGAGCGCGAAGCGCGGAACGATCCGTAACCGGTTTTTGGCGGGTCAATCCTCTTACATGACAACTGCACAGGTGGAAATTTTGAAGATCAGAAAGCATTATACCATAATTATTTTGTTTGTGGTTGAATATTCGAAAAATATATTTTAAGATAAGTACTGTTTCCTCTTCCCGGCTTTTCGGAAGAGAAACGAATAAACCGGTTTTCAGGAAAGGTTCCGTTATCATGAGAAAAGAAAAGAGAAACTATAGGATCGGAGTGATCGCGGGGGACGGGATCGGCCCCGAGATTATCGCACAGGCTGTGCGGGTTCTCGACAGGACCGCAGAAAAGTTCGGATTCGCTTTGGATTATGTGCCGATGGATCTGGGCGGCTGTTCGATCGACAGGTACGGGATTCCGCTTACGGAAGAGACCGTCACTCTCGCAAAGTCCTGTGATGCTGTCCTGATGGGCTCTATCGGCGGTGATCCGAAGACCAGCCCCTGGTATCAGCTGGAACCCTCCAGACGTCCCGAAGCAGGACTCCTTGGGATCCGGAAGGCGCTCGGTCTGTTTGCGAACCTTCGTTTTTCGAATCTTTATGAGGATCTGAAGGATGCCTGCCCCCTGAGGGAGGACATTGCCGCGGAAGGGATTGACTTCGTCATCCTTCGTGAACTGACAGGAGGCCTGTATTTTGGCGAGAAAAAGACGGAGATGGTGAACGGGGAGGAGAGAGCGACGGATGTACTGGCCTATTCCGAGTCCGAGATCCGCAGAATCGCCGTGAAAGCATTTGACAGCGCGATGCTGCGCAGAAAGAAGCTGACTCTGGTCGACAAGGCGAATGTTCTTGAGAGCTCGAGGCTCTGGAGGAAGGTTGTCAGCTCGATGGCTGAGGACTATCCGGAGGTGGAGGTTGACTATATGTATGTGGACAATGCGGCGATGCAGCTGGTCCGCAGGCCTTCTCAGTTTGATGTGATCCTGACGGAGAATATGTTTGGCGATATTCTTTCCGATGAGGCTTCGATGGTAGTCGGTTCCATCGGCATGCAGCCGAGCGCGTCTCTTGCAGAGGGAAGCTTCGGCCTGTACGAGCCCAGCCACGGCAGCGCCCCTGACATTGCCGGACAGGACAGGGCGAACCCGCTGGCGACGATTCTCTCCGCCGCCTGCATGCTGCGCTATTCCCTCGGAGAGGAAGAGGCTGCAGGGGCGATTGAAAGCGCGGTGATGTCTGTCCTGAAACAGTACCGGACGCCTGACCTGAAATCGGAAGGAGACGGAACCCTGGCCGTCGGAACGGCCGGGATGGGTGAGAAGGTAGTCCAGGCGATCTGAGCGGCCGGGATGGGTGAGAAGGCAGCCCCGGCGATCTGAGCGCCCGGTGTAAAAGCCTTACGCAGAGAGGGAAAACCATGAAACAGCATAGAGTTAAAGGAGTCCAGTATGAAAAGTGATCAAGTCAAGTCCGGCCTGCAGCAGGCGCCGCATCGTTCCCTGTTCCACGCGCTTGGATTCACACAGGAAGAACTGAAGAAACCGCTGATCGGAATCGTCAGCTCATATAATGAGATCGTTCCGGGCCATATGAATATCGATAAGATCGTTGAAGCGGTCAGGACTGGCGTTGCGATGGCAGGCGGCGTGCCGAGAGTCTTTCCGGCGATCGCAGTATGCGACGGCATCGCGATGGGACATGAGGGAATGAAGTACTCTCTGGTGACCCGTGACCTGATCGCCGATTCCACTGAGTGTATGGCGAAGGCACACCAGTTTGACGCGCTGGTCATGGTTCCGAACTGTGATAAGAATGTGCCGGGGCTCCTGATGGCGGCCGCGCGGATCAACGTACCGACGATCTTTGTTTCCGGCGGCCCGATGATGGCCGGACATATCTACGGACGCAAGCGTTCTCTCAGCTCGATGTTTGAAGCGGTAGGCGAGTATACCGCGCACCGGATCACGGAAGAGCAGCTCGAAGAGTATGAACGCAAGGTATGTCCGACCTGCGGAAGCTGCAGCGGGATGTATACCGCCAACAGCATGAACTGCCTGACGGAAGCGCTTGGCATGGGGCTTTCCGGGAATGGAACGATCCCAGCTGTCTATTCGGACCGTCTGATTCTTGCCAAGCATGCCGGCATGCAGATCATGGAGCTGCTTCGCCGGGATATCCGTCCGCGCGATATTATGACAAAGGATGCGTTCATGAATGCGCTGACGGTGGATATGGCGCTGGGATGCTCTACGAACTCCATGCTTCATCTTCCCGCGATCGCGCATGAAGCCGGCGTCGAGATCGATGTGGATATCGCGAATGAGGTATCCGAACGTACGCCGAACCTGTGTCATCTGGCTCCGGCCGGCCCGACCTATATGGAGGATCTGAACGAGGCAGGCGGCGTCTATGCGGTTATGAAGGAGCTGAGCAGAAAGGATCTGCTTCATCTGGACTGCATGACCTGTACCGGAAAAACAGTCGGTGAAAACATCGAAAACGCCGCAATCCTGAACCAGGAGGTCATCCGTCCGCTGGAGAATCCATATTCCGAGACGGGAGGACTTGCAGCCCTGAAGGGCAACCTTGCGCCGGATTCCGGTATCGTGAAGCGTTCCGCAGTCGCTCCGGAGATGATGGTGCATGAGGGACCGGCGCGTGTTTTTGACTGCGAGGAGGATGCGATCGATGCGATTCTGGGCGGTAAGATCAACGAGGGCGATGTTGTCGTGATCCGGTATGAGGGTCCCAAGGGCGGACCCGGGATGAGGGAGATGCTGAACCCGACGAGCGCGATCGCCGGTATGGGGCTTGGCAGCACGGTTGCGCTGATCACGGATGGCCGGTTCTCGGGAGCGTCGAGAGGAGCCTCGATCGGACATGTCTCTCCCGAGGCTGCCGTAGGCGGACCGATCGCACTGGTGAAAGAAGGCGACAGGATCCTGATCAACATACCGGAGCATAAGCTGGAGCTGAAGGTATCCGATGAGGAGCTCAGCGAGAGAAGGAAAGCGTGGAAGCCGAGAAAGCCGAAGATTACAGACGGATATCTTGCCCGTTATGCCGCTCTTGTGACGAGCGGAAACAGGGGAGCGGTTCTCAGGGTGCCCGGGGAGGAAGATCAATGAAGATGAATGGTTCTCAGATACTGATTGAGTGTCTGAAGGAGCAGGGAGTAGATACGATATTCGGATATCCGGGCGGAGCGATCCTGAATGTTTATGATGAGCTCTACCGGCATAAAGAGATCCGTCATATTCTGACCTCCCATGAACAGGGCGCGGCACACGCGGCGGACGGGTACGCCAGAGCAACAGGCAGCGTGGGCGTGTGCTTCGCAACCTCAGGGCCGGGCGCTACGAACCTTGTGACCGGAATCGCTACCGCGAATATGGATTCGGTTCCGCTTGTCGCGGTTACCTGCAATGTAGGAATCTCCCTGCTCGGGAAGGATTCCTTCCAGGAGATCGATATCGCGGGCATCTCCATCCCGATCACGAAGTACAACTGTATCGTTAAGGATGTGAAGGATCTTGCGCAGACGATCCGCAAGGCGTTCCGCATCGCAAGGGAGGGACGTCCCGGTCCTGTACTTGTAGACCTGACCAAGAATGTTACCTCTGATGTTACGGAATATGAGCCTTCCACGCCCGAGGAAACGATTCCCCAGAGTGAGTACATCCGTACGCGTGATCTTGAGGAGGCGGCGCGGCTGATCAATAAAGCGAAGAGGCCGGCGATCTTTGTCGGCGGGGGCGCTGTCATCTCGAACTGTTCGAAAGAACTGAAAAAGCTGGCCGATCTCCTTCAGGCGCCGGTCTGTGATTCCCTGATGGGGAAAGGCGCATTTGACGGCAATGATCCTCTGTATCTGGGCATGCTCGGCATGCACGGAACGAAGGCCGCGAATCTTACGGTTTCCCACTGTGACCTGCTTCTGGCGGTTGGCTGCAGGTTTTCGGACCGGGTGATCGGCAATCCGAAATCCTTTGCGAAAGGCGCGAAGATCGTCCAGATCGATATCGATCCGGCCGAGATTAACAAGAATATCAGGGTGGACGTCAGTATCAGCGGAGACTGCAACGAAGTCCTGAAAAGGCTGAATCCCATGATCCAGGCAGCGGATCACGGCGCATGGGTGGCGGAGAGCCTGACGCTGAAGGAAAAGTATCCGCTGCTTTATGATGAGAGCCGCCTGACAGGTCCTTTCATCATGGAGGAGATCTTCCGCCTGACGGAAGGCGGGGCAAAGATCGTGACCGAGGTCGGACAGCATCAGATGTGGGCTGCCCAGTATTACCGCTACCGTGAACCGCGCCAGCTGTTCACCTCGGGCGGACTGGGCACGATGGGATACGGCCTGGGCGCGTCTCTTGGCGTAAAGACGGCATGGCCGGCGAAGACGGTTGTGAACATCGCCGGGGACGGATGCTTCCGTATGAATATGAATGAGCTTGCCACAGCGAGCCGTTACAACATCGGAATCATCGAGGTGGTATTCAACAATTCCGTACTGGGCATGGTGCATCAGTGGCAGGAGCTGTTTTACGGAGGAAGGTATTCCCAGACGATCCTGAAGGATAAGGTTGACTACTGTGCCGTAGCCAGAGCGCTTGGCTGCGAGGCGGTCCGCGTGACAAAGCGGGAAGAGTTTGCCCCCGCCTTCCGGAAAGCGATGGAATCCGGCAGTCCTTTCCTCATCGAGTGTATCATCGATGAGAATGACAATGTATTCCCGATGGTTCCTGCGGGACATTCCATCTCGGAAGCTTTCGACCAGGCAGACCTGAAGGAAAAAGAATCGTAACCCCATTGCGGGATTGATATAAGGAGGAGACAGAAGCTATGTACAAGTACGCATGCCTGAACGCTGTCAGTGAGAATGGCCTGAAAGCGTTCGGGGACAATTACCGGAAGACAGAAGACATGAGTGAAGCAGACGCGATCCTGGTCAGAAGTGCGAATATGCATGAGATGGAACTGAGCGATTCGGTTCTTGCTGTTGCCAGGGCGGGAGCGGGCGTCAACAATATTCCGCTGGATGCATGCGCGGACAGGGGAATCGTTGTCTTCAATACGCCGGGCGCGAATGCAAACGGCGTGAAAGAGATGGTATTTGCCGGCATGCTGCTTGCGGCAAGAGATATTGTCGGAGGCGTGAACTGGGTGAAGGAAAACGCTGATGACGAGAACATCACGAAGGATGTTGAAAAGCAGAAGAAGGAGTTCGCGGGGACAGAGCTGTCAGGAAAGAAGCTCGGTGTGATCGGTCTGGGCGCGATCGGGAATCTTGTGGCGAACGCAGCAGTTCATTTCGGGATGGAAGTATATGGCTATGATCCGTATATTTCAGTAAACTGGGCATGGAACCTGAGCCGTTCCGTCAGGCATATCGACGATGTCCGGAAAATCTATCAGGAGTGCGACTATATTACGATCCATGTCCCGCTTCTTGACAGCACAAAGAAGATGATCGGCGAAGACGCGATCGCGCTGATGAAGCCGACCGCGGTTCTTGTAAACTACGCGAGGGATCTTCTGGTGGATGAGGATGCGGTTCTGAAGGCGCTGGATGAAAACAGGCTTGCCTGCTATGTCTGCGATTTTCCGAATCCGAAGACGACCGGACATCAGAAGGTAGTGCTCACGCCGCATCTGGGCGCGTCCACGCAGGAGAGTGAAGAAAACTGCGCTGTCATGGCGGTTGAACAGCTGAAGGACTTTCTGGAGAACGGGAATATCCGCAACAGCGTGAACTATCCGCAGTGCAGCATGGGAGAATGCCGTGCGCAGCACAGGATCGCGATCTACCACAGAAATGTCAGGAATATGATTCGCCAGTTTGCGGATATTCTTTCCTACACGAACGTCGCGAACATGTCCAATACGAGCCGGGGCAGTTTCGCTTATACGCTGATCGACATTGATGATGGCCTGGAGCCGGAAACGGTTGAGAAACTCAAGTCTGTCCAGGATGTTGTCCGTGTCAGGATCGTGCGGTGAGGAATCTGCCGGTGTAACACCAGGAGTCGGTTTCGGAGCGTTTCGCGCTGTGCGGCAGCATGGCAGCGGAGCGGTCCGCACATCACAATCGTTGGGAAAAGGGAAGGAATACTACTGGGATCGGGGTGCCTTATATGGAAAAAGAACTGTATGATCTGATGGACTGGGGCCGGATCGAGGGAATCGTTTATTCAGAAGAGAACCAGCCCCACAGCTTTCTGGGTGCGACTGTCACGGAAAAGGGAGTGCTGGTCCAGACATTCCAGCCTCTGGCCAGGAGTGTGAGGCTGGTCTGGAACAATACCGGCATTCCTATGGAGAACGCGGATGAGAACGGATTCTTCGCGGCTCTGATTCCGGGAAAGAAGATTCCGGATTACAGGCTGGAGATTGAAGGAGAGGATGGCCGGAAGCAGTGCATCCCGGATCCTTATAACTATGAACCGCAGATCCCGGAGAAGATTCTGAAGAAGTTCCGGGCGGGAATCTGCTACAACATCTATGATTATCTCGGCGCTCACGCGAGGACGGTTGACGGAACGCAGGGAATGTACTTCGCCGTATGGGCTCCGAACGCGGTCCGCGTGAGCCTCGTCGGGGACTTCAACCGCTGGGACGGCCGTGTGCTTCCCATGAGAAAGCTTGAGGAATACGGGATCTATGAACTGTTTGTCCCCGGGATGCAGGCAGGAGTCCTTTACAAGTATGAGATCAAGTCCTCCACGGGGATGACCTTTCTCAAGAGCGATCCATACGGGTATCAGTGTGAGGAGCGTCCGGGTACCGCGTCGGTCACGACAGATCTTTCCGCCTACCGGTGGGGAGACGGCGAATGGATGAAGGAACGCTCTCTGGCAGATACGAAAACACTGCCTTTGTCTGTTTACCAGATTCATGCCGGCACCTGGAAAAGGCCGGACAAAGAGGGGACGCCCTGTCTCAATTACAGAGAGCTTGCCGTGTCCCTTGCGGACTATGTGAAGAAGATGGGATATACCCATGTAGAATTTCTTCCTTTGATGGAGCATCTGGACGATGCCTCCATGGGATTCGCGGTGACCGGTTTCTATGCGCCGACCAGCCGTTATGGCAGTGCGCAGGACTTCATGTATCTGGTTGACTATCTGCACCGGAATGGGACAGGCGTGATACTGGACTGGACGCCGGGGCATTTTGCCCGGGATCTGAACGGGCTGATCGGATTCGACGGGACGAATCTCTACGAGCATATGGATCCGCGTCAGTCTCTTTATGCCTGTGACGGGAGCCTGACATATAATTATGCGCGGCCGGAGGTGTCCAATTTCCTGATTGCCAACGCGCTTTTCTGGGCAAAGGTCTATCACGCGGACGGCCTGAGGCTGGAGGATATCTCCCGCATGCTGTATCTGGACTATGGAAAGGCGCCCGGACAGTGGGTTGCGAATCTTTACGGCGGAAATGAAAACCTCGATGCGGTGGAATTCTTCAAGCATCTGAATTCGATCTTCCGGAAGGAGGCGGAAGGCGCGATGCTGATCGCGCAGGACAGCTCCCAGTGGCCGATGGTGACTTCTCCCGTAGAGGAGGACGGCCTCGGTTTTGATTACAAGTGGAATAAAAGCTTCCAGGACGCCCTGGTCGAGTATATGGAGCTGGATCCCCTGTTCCGGGGCCCGCATCACGCTGACCTGATCTTCAGTATGGTCTACCATTATTCCGAAAGCTTTCTGCTTGCCCTGGATCTGGAAACCGTATCGGGCAGGTACGGGTCGATGTACAGCAGGATGCCCGGCAGGAAGAAGACCAAGCTGGCGAATCTGCGCGCCATGTATGGATATATGATGCTTCATCCGGGAAAGAAGCTGTTTCCCATGGGCTGTGAGATCGCGCAGAAGGCTTCGCTCAGCCCGGATCATGGAGTAGACTGGAATGTGCTCGAGGAGGAGGAGAACCTTCAGTTCCAGACCTACTGCGCGGCGCTTCTGAACTTTTACCGCGAGAATCCCGCTCTGTACGCGCTTGATTACGCGCCGGAGGGATTCGAATGGATCAACAACATCTCCGCCAATGAGAATATGCTTGTGTTCCTCAGAAGATCCTCGATTGAGGAGGAGACGCTGCTTGCGGTGGTCAATTTTTCGAATCTGACCTATGAGAATCATAAGATCGGCGTTCCGTTCCGCGGGAAGTATAAGGAGATCCTGAATTCGGATGCTGCGGCGTTCGGCGGAGACGGACATGTGAATCCCAGAGTGAGGAATTCCCGGGAGGATGAGTGCGATGAGCTGCCCAATTCCATCCGTGTGACGGTTCCGGCTCTTGGCATCAGCGTTTTCCGCTGTACGAGAGCGGAACAGAACGAAGAGGAAAAGCAGGAGAAGCAGGAGAAAAAGAAGCAGCCGGAAGACGGGGCCGTGAAGGGCCGCAGAAAAAAACCGGCCGCGCCGGCGGCGAAAAGGCAGACCCGGTCAAAGGAGACAAAGGGCGCGCAGAAGAAAACCCTGAAGGAAAAGCTCGAGGAGAAGGTTCAGGAGGAGGACTATCGCTGAGAGAAGGATCTGCTTAAGAAACTCTGGTACAGCTCCTGATCTTCGTCATTATTCATAAAAGAAGGAATAAAAATATAAAACAAGTTAGGGAAACTGGCTCTTACTCATTGCCTATTTCCCTAACTTGTTTTATCATGATAGCAGGGTGCTTCGAATCACGGACGTACGCGTTCCCCGTCCCCGTATCTGACGCCTCGGGCCGGCTGCCGGCCTGTCAGTCCTCCCCTTCCGGCTGTGCGGGTTCGGAAGACTGCCTGGCTTCATCCAGATAACTGTAAAGTGTGTATTTGGAGATGCCGAATACCTGACAGACCTTGGGGCCTGACTTTGTGATGAGAAATGCGCCTGCGTCGTCGAGGAACCGGATGGCGCGGATCTTTTCGCTTTTATCCATCAGCGTTGCCGGCTTTCCGATCAGGCGGATCGACTGCCCGATCAGCTGATCCAGAAGATCCGCGACATTGGTGGAGATCTGCTCGGGTTCCTTCGTGTCCTGAATGGAGGTGTTGTAGGAATGAAGCGCCTGCTCTCCGGCGACGGTAAGCGTGATATCGTTATTGATCGCAAGGATTCCGATCGCCCTGCCGCTGTCATCGCGCAGGAAGACCGTGCTTGACTTCAGTATCTTGCCGTCCCGTGTTTTGGTGAGATAGGACAGCCTGTCCGTGTGGGTTTCTTTCGCGTCGTGAATGGCTTCCAGAGCGATCCTGGAGGGGCCGTCCCCGAGGGCGCGCCCTGAGATATGACCGTTCTCTATGGCGATGATGGTGTGGTCGAGATCTCCTCCGGTCAGGTCATGAAGCACTACTTCGCAGCTGGAGCCGAACTGGGCAGCCAGAGCCTTCACCAGACGCCGGGCAAATTCGAAAGGATCCTTTTTTTTCATAATCAGCGTAACCCTCCCATGGTGCAAAATACAATTTATTCTAAGGCACGGAATTATTTTTTACAAGGTGGCATATACAAGCTTTTTTAAAGGAGGTATGGATCATGCTTTTGGTTGGAAACGGTCGCGTGTTTACACAGGATGCTTCGAATCCTTATCTGAAAGACGGAGCTGTCGTGATCGAAAAGGAAGTGATCAAAGAGGTCGGTCCGTTCGACCGGATGAAGGAAAAGTATCCGGACGCCGAATTTGTGGACGCGCACGGGCAGCTGATCATGCCTGGATTCATCAACGCGCATACCCATATTTATTCCGGACTTGCGAGAGGGCTTGCGATCGACGGGAATAATCCGACGAACTTCTATGAGGTTCTGGACGGAACCTGGTGGAAGATCGACCGCCATCTGACGATCGACGGCACGAAAGCATGCGCTTACGCGACGATTCTGGACTGCATCCGGGACGGCGTGACGACCATCTTCGACCATCACGCGTCCTTCTGCGAGATTCCGGGAAGCCTGTTTGCAATCAGGGATGTGGCAAAGGAACTGGGGATGCGCGCCTGCCTGTGTTATGAAGTTTCCGAGCGGGACGGTGCGGAGAAATGCGAACAGGCAATCAGGGAGAACGCGGACTTTATCACCTGGGCTGAGAAGGAAAACAGCGACATGATCAAGGCCATGTTCGGCGGCCACGCCCTGTTTACCATCTCCGACCGGACGTTCCGTAAGATGGTGGAGGCGAATGACGGCCGGACCGGATTCCATATCCATGTCTCCGAGGGGATGAATGACGTATGGGACAGCCTGCAGAATTATGGCTGCCGTCCGGTGGAGCGCCTGCTGAACAACGGGATCCTCGGGCCGAAAACACTGCTTGGCCACTGCATTCATCTGAGCGGCTCCGAGATGGACATGATCAGGGAAACGCAGACGATGGCCGTGAACAATCCGGAATCCAATATGGGCAACGCGGTCGGATGCGCCCCCGTGCTGCAGATGCTGGACAGGGGGATCACCGTCGGGATGGGAACGGATGCCTACACGCATGATATGCTGGAGTCCCTGAAGGTCTTCCTGATCATCCAGAGGCACAATGCCCAGATGCCGAATGTCGCGTTTGGAGAAGCGCTGCAGCTGCTTCTTTCGAACAACCCGAAGATCTGTTCAAAATACTTCGAGAAGCCGCTCGGCGTCCTGAAGGAAGGGGCCGCGGCGGATGTGATCGTCATGGATTACAAGCCGTTCACCCCTATCGATGAGAACAACCTCGGCGGCCACATGATCTTCGGCCTGATGGGAAAGAACTGCCGTACCACGATTATCAACGGAAAGGTGCTGTATAAGGACCGCGCGTTTGTCGGAATCGATGAAGAAAAGATCAACGCGTGGACGATGGAACAGGCCTGCAGACTGTGGGGAGAACTGAACCACAGGGAGTACCGTCCGGAGCAGTATCTGTGAATGTGCGCATGGATTTGCATCGGTATTCTGTCGCCTTCGGCGACGCAAATCCAGCGCAGCAAACGACAAAAGAAAAACACTTTTGTCGTTTGCTATAATTGCGTATTGTGAAGCAAGAACCGTTTCTGTAACGGAACATTACTGAGGATGGAGGACGGGCCTGCGATGACCTGTCAGAGAGGAGTGGG